>JANWJZ010000001.1 GCA_025451675.1 Halanaerobiales bacterium
GCACCAGGCGGGCATGAGCCTGATCCCTGGCCGTATAAAGGACACCACTGAGGGTAAGGACATCCCCGGCCCTTAAATTCTTAATATCCTCTTCCCGCAAAGGTAATCTTATCTCCATGACTGCCTCCTATCTATTCGCCTTTATATAACAATTTTAATCTTTATATAATAATTTCACGGTGTCTGGCTACATGACAATTGATATTGATAGCTACAGGTAAAGAAGCGATATGGCAGGGGAAGGTATTTATCTTCACTGCCAGGGCAGTTATACTTCCACCCAGGCCCTGGGGCCCGATACCCAGTTTATTGATATCAGCCAGCAGGCTTTTTTCCAGTTCTGCTATCTCCGGGTCCGGGTTAGAATCCTCAAGGGGCCGTAATAAGGCCTCTTTGGCCAGCAGGGCTGCCTTCTCAAAACTGCCCCCCAGCCCTATACCTACTACGATAGGGGGACAGGGATTGGCACCCGCTTCCATTACTGTTTGCAAAACAAATTTCCTGATACCTTCTTTCCCATCGGCAGGTTTCAACATTTTCACTATACTCATATTTTCACTACCGGCCCCTTTAGGTGCTACAATAAGTCTCAATTTATCACCTGAAACCAGTTTCAGGTGGACAACTGCCGGAGTATTATCACCGGTATTAACCCGGCGCAGGGGATGATCAACAACGGAAGTTCTCAGGTAACCCTCTCTATAGCCCTTCCGTATTCCCTCATTTATAGCCTCATATAAGTCACCTTCTATGAATACCTCATTCCCCAGCTCGGCAAAGACAACCACAATACCAGTATCCTGGCAGACAGCTACCCTTTCCTCCCCAGCAATCCGGTTATTTAAGAGGATTTGCTGTAATACCTCCCTGCCCACAGCTGACTCTTCTTCCCTGGCACTTTTTTCTATTGCTTTTAAGACATCCTCGGGTAAATAATAATTGGCTCCTTTCACCAGGCCGGCAATGGCCTCACTTATCTCAACAGAACTTATCTTTCGCATATATATCACCATGGCTTTTATATTTATGACATTAAAATAATTATATATTAAAAGAAATTAAATAGCAATGGACTTTAGGTAGCTCTATATTTAAAAAGAAAAACTGCCTTTACTGGCAGCCTGCCAAAAACATATATTTGCCTTTGTATAAGTATTTTTCCTGAATAGATAAAAAAAGTTTTTTCTATTAAAAAATTAGAACTAAAAAAGACAGGAGAAACAGGTTCTCCTGTCCGGAATTCTCTTTATCCTCATCAGGCTCTGATTTCCTCCCGCATAAAAATTAGATAGGCTATAGCAAAGCAGATAAAAGTAGCGGCGATCAGGCCACAGACATGGGGCCAGACCAGTAGTAAACTCTGGCTAAAAGGCAAAGTGGATGGTAAGGCTCCAAAAAGTTGCTCGAAACTTAAAACACCTGTTGCCCGTATGGAGGGAGTAAGTAAAATAGTCGTCAATTCAGTGTAAAGGCCTATTGGTGATAATCTGTTCATCCTGGTCAGAAAAAGGCTGGTATCCGCCTGGCTATTATATATGGCATTTCCAATCAGATTCATAATCATGGAATAGAAAACTGTATAGAATAACCAGACTGCTAAACCAGCCAGGGCCGATGTAGCTGACTGGCGAAAGACTGTGGAAAACAGAATGCCCAGATTCAACCAGAAGGCAATATAGAAACAGGTGAAAAGAAGGAAGAAAATTATCCTTAATAGCTCATCAAGGGTAGGGTAAATCCCCAGTGTCAGGATACTGAAACCCATGATCAAAAAACCGATGGAAAAAATAGAAACCGCGATAACCATTAAGGCAGCGACGAATTTGCTGTTTATGAAATAATCCCTGGGAATCGGCTGGGCTAAAACCCGGCTGATTGTCCCCCTATTCCTCTCCACATTGATTACATCAAAGCCAAGGGCAAGGCCCATAATCGGGCCCAGGAAACTGATTATCGAAATAAAGGGAGGTAAGTTCCCGTCAGAAGCAGTAAAGAGATTCAGGAAGAGGAATGAGTTTTCCAGGTCAATATTGGCTGCATAATCCTTTATTAAGGAAAGTATCGTAATAATTGAGCCTATTGTGGTCAGGAGGATGATACCAAGAAGGATTAAAAATTTCCAACTATAGATATAATCCCCGATCTCTTTCTGGACCAGTACTGCAAAGGGGCTAACTTGCTTCTCCATCAGCTACACCTCCTCCATAGTAGAACTCATAAACATCTTCCAGGCTGTATTCTTTTGTGGAAAGATGGAGTAAAGAAAAGCCCGAATCAATAAGGAGCTTAGCTATAGGTGAGCTCAGATCTTCCCGGGCCACTATACGCATCTCCCTTTTATCTGCTGTGAGCTCACTTACGCCGGAAAGGGCTTTTACTTTTTCTGCAATCTCTTCATTCGGCTCCTCTTTCACAACAATCCTGATCTCAATATTTCCTTCTTTTAATAATTCTCCAGCCAATTCCTCAATCTTACCCACTGCCTTTAGATTACCCTTTATAAAAATGCCTACCCGGTCACAGATCTTCTGTACCTGATTCAGAAGGTGTGAGGAGAGTAAAACTGTTATCCCTCTCTCCCTGCTGAGAGATTTAATAAGGGCCAGAAAATCATTTACTCCTTTTGGGTCAATCCCGATAGTTGGTTCATCCAGGATAATTATTTTGGGATTTTTTATCAGCACATCGGCCAGTCCTAACCTCTGCCTCATCCCCCTGGAAAAAGTACCAACCTTTTTATTTTTTACTTCTGAAAGGCCGACTGTATCCAGTAATTCATCAGCAGACTTTCTGGCTTCCTCTTCTGTAATTCCATTCAAGCGGGCAGTAAATACCAGGTTTTCCAGAGCTGTTCTATTTTCATAGAAACCTACCTGATCCGGCAAATATCCTACTATCCTCTTCACCTGCAAGGGTTCTCTTGTGGAATCATATCCGGCTATCCGGACTGTTCCTGAACTGGGTTCTGTTAATCCCATCAACATTAATATGGTAGTGGTTTTACCGGCACCATTTGGTCCCAGTAAACCAAAGACTTCCCCTTCCTCTATACTCAAAGTTAATTCATTTACTGCCCTGTAACCATTATATATTTTGGTCAGTTTGTCTGTTTCAATAATGGTTCCGGGCATCCTTATCTCCTCCCATATTTACGGATGAAGTAATATAAGATAGCTATTACTGCAAAGATGATCAGAATGCCTACAGCCCCCCAGAACATGGATGTTTTTGCTGTAATCCGGAAGGTCCTGGAAGCTGATGCTTCCGGTGTCCTGGCTGAGATAAGTAACTGATAATCTCCTGCGATGGCCTTATCACTGGCTTTAATCGTGGCTTTGATATTACGCTTATCTCCAGCCTCTAACACTACTATTTCCTCTTCTTCAAATTCTACAGTCCAGTCAATTGGCGTACTGGCGCTCAAATTGATATCCCTTAAAGGCACTGTTCCGGTATTCTCAACAATCAATTCAATCTCTTTCTCTCCCCCGATGGGTATATCAGTACTCAGAACTCCTATTGGGGTTGTCAGGTTAATACCATACTTGCCCTTTATCACTGCTTCCAGCTGAATTTCTTCAATGGTCTGGCCAGAAATAGCACGTACGTTAATATTATAAGTACCTGCCTCTACATTTGCCGGCGGCTTAACGTGGATGGAAACATTCTGGTTTGAATTGGAATCAAGTGTAACTGAGGTAACATATTCAGCATTAACCCTGAACCTTACATCCCATCCCCTTGGTGCGCTTGCAGTCAGGGAGTAATGCTGTCTTTCCGGAGTTTTATTTACCAACTTGGCTGAGTAGGTGAAAGTGGAATCCGAATATCCTTCCATATTGGGTTGATTTATAGTAAATTCTGTTTCAAAAACCCCTTTCTCCTTAACATTTACCTGTAAAGGCAGAACTGCCTTCAATCCTGTATCTGTCCTCGCTACCAGTTGGAAATGATGAACACCTTCCTCAACCATTAAAGGCACTTCTACTTCCAGGTCAATATTACGGCTGTTATCCTCCAGGTTCTTTGATCTGACAGACATTTTTTCAATTTCCCTGCTCAGGTTTTTGAACACATAATTCCAATCTTCACTTAAGCCTTCCAGTGTAAGAGTAAAATTTTGAATCTGATTTGTCTCATTAATTATGGTAATTGTATATTTTGCTGTATCACCAGGTGACACATATAAGCCAGTAAAAGGAGTATATAGTATAAGGTCATCAGCTGCTAAAGTAATAATATTCACAAAACAGAATATTGTAAATATTAATACAAGATGTAAATAATTTTTTTTCATATGCATTTACTATTCCCCCTTTTTTAATTATTCGATTTATCTTACTTTTCAGCTCATTTAAACACTAAAGAGATGCCTGACCACCTCCTTTAAGGTCATTTATGTAGATATAATTAAGACCCTATCGTTTATTATAACAGGAAGCCTGTATAGATTTAATTAAAATAATATTAAAAAAAGATTAAATTTAGATTAAAATTAAGATAAAAAGAATAAGCCAGGCCTTAATCTATCCGGCCTGGCTTATTTAACCCGCCTTATTACATTTATTTTTTCTCTATTCCTATTTAATTTAATCAATTTATCTACCTGATATAAGGTAATGATAGGTATCTCTATACCCTTTAATAAAGCATAATCCCCATCAAAACCAGTAACCTGGAAAAGCAAAGGGTTTTTCTCTCCTTTTCTGAGGACCATATCACCGAGCTTGATTTTCATAGTTATCCCTCCCCTGCTACTATATAATAATATTAATCATGGGAGGGATATATGCATCAATCTCTATATATTGGAACTCCCTTCCTTAAATTCTTTCCTGCAGCAGATATAGGGCAATGCCTTTTTCTACAGAGGCTCTGGCACTGTTATCCACAAATTTATTGCTTATCCCCCTGGTCATATATCTGTATAAAACAGCATCCTGTAAATTGTACTGAAAACCTTCCAGGGTAACGCCCCGAACTTCTTCACTGATGGGGATTAAAGAGAAATATTTATCCTTACAATTGTTGAAAATTTTTTCATTTTTAATGATTCCCAGTTCCAGCCCGGGTTCTTTGATAACCAGATTTAGGCCCTGGCGGTAGGCATACTCCAGTAAAAATATATTAGCCAGCTGTTGGTCCAGCCTTCCGCCCATTGAACCAATCAAGAGCAGTTCCCTATATCCCTTACTCAGGCAATAATTAATGGCCAACTCTGCATCAGTTTCATCCTTCTCAACAGGATAACGGATAATCTCAACCCCTTTAGCCTGATAATATTCCAGTTTCTCCCGGGGGATAGAATCAAAATCCCCCAGGAGTAGATCAGGAAAAAGCCCAAGGCTTTCTACAAGCAATAATCCACCATCTACAGCAATAATGGTAATATCATCTTGCCCGATTATTGCCCTATATTCTTCAATTGAGCCCTGTGGCTCTCCATTTACAACAAGAAGTGCCTGCTTTTTTTTCACTTAAAACCCTCATTTTTTAATAGTCTTCTCAGGATGGGAATGATAATAATATAGGAAATAAGGATTGAAGGCAATATATAGGTCCCATTATAGATTGCTGAGTAAACCCAGACTTTTTGTCCCTCCGGAGCAAATTCACTGAAGAAAACTACCCCGGTCAGGAAATGGGCCAGGAAGCGGCCAAAGCCAGCCAGAAGTACACCAGGCAGGACCCGGAGATAAAGTTTTATTCCTTCATCCAGCATATTCCTGACTGGCAGGAAACCTGCTATACCAACCATCATATAGGCCAGTGGATAATCCAGCAGGAACTGTAAGGGATGGACTACATAGGGATCCAGGGCCAATTGGACCAGGCCGTAAACCAGGCCTGTTATTATTCCCGGTATACCGCCCCAGCGCAAGGACACAACAAGGATGGGTAACATCTCCAGGTTTACTGAGCCGCCCTGGGGCATCCTGAACAGAGTTATAAAATTAAACACTGCTGCCAGTGCAACAGCAACACCCATCTCTGCCAGTAATCTTATTCTTTTCTTTTGCATAAAAAAAACTCCCCTTTCCCGGGTACTACTTCCGGAGGCGAGTGTAAAAATGAAAAAATTTCTAATAACATAGATAAATATTTTCCCTTCGCCTGCATTACCAGGATCAGGTTCAGCGGGTCGATGTCGAACATCCTCTCAGCCTCCGTTGGGCTCCCCGTTTTTTTATGATTTTGATATGATTGATGTATAGTAATATATACAACATAAAGGCAAAAAATCCTCTTTTATTTATGCATTTTTTAAAATCTCTTTTGCCTTCCGGACTACCTCACCCGGGTCTTCAGCACCAAAAACAGCTGACCCGATAACAAATAAATCTACTCCCAGGGCATGTAGCTCAGGCAAATTCTCCAGATTCACCCCACCATCAATCTGAATAAGGGTATCCAGTTTCCTTTCATCGATAATTTTGCGCAGTTTTCTGATCTTCTTTACCATGGCCGGTATAAACTTTTGCCCACCAAAGCCTGGGTTGACTGTCATAATCAAAACCTGGTCAAGATCCTCCAGGAGATATTCCAAAACATCCAGTGGAGTAGAGGGATTCAGGGCAATCCCTACCTTGCAGCCAGCCTCTTTGACCTGGTGTACTACCCTATGGGGATGTGTCGTGGCTTCATAATGAAATGTAATCACATCAGCACCGGCCTCTGCAAAAAGTTCGATATACCTTTCCGGTTCAATTATCATCAGATGTGTATCAAAAACCTGCCGGGAATAAGGCCGTAAAGCCCTGATGATATCCGCTCCGAAACTGATATTGGGTACGTAACGGCCATCCATTATATCAAAGTGCAGGTAATTAGCTTCCTGGACCTTCATTATTTCATCATATAAATTGGCAAAATCAGCAGCAAGTAATGATGGTAAAAGATCTGCCATTATAACACTCCTTTTATATGAATTAATTAATAACCATTAACTAGCCTTCTTTTAATTCACTATAAAAATTCCTGTATGATTCATATCGTTCTGCCGGAATCAGGGATTCAGCCACGGCATCCTTAACTGCACAGACAGGTTCATGGGTATGGCTGCAACCCCTGAATTTACATTTATCCAGATATGGTATAAATTCAGGATAAAAATAGGTCAATTCTTCCGGTAGAATATGTTTTATTTCCAGGGATGTAAAACCAGGTGTATCGGCTACCCAGCCCCTGTTTTCTACAGCCAGGAATTCAACATGCCTGGTTGTATGTCTCCCCCTTTTCAGCCGTTTACTGATCTCCCCAACCTCCATCCTTTCCTCCGCCACTAATGTGTTAATTAAAGAGGATTTTCCCACACCGGAAGGACCTGTCAGGACATTAATATGCCCCCCTAAATCCTTCATTAACTCCTCAATACCCTTCCTTTCCTTCACACTGATAAAATAAACCTGATAACCGGCAGTCCTGTAATCCTCAAATTGTTCAAAAAAGCCCCCTTCTGCCAGGTCAATCTTATTGATCACAATCAAGGGATTTAAGGCCGCCTTTTCCACTATAATCAGGAACCGGTCAAGGAGACGGCGGTCAAATTCAGGTTTGGCTACAGATAAAACTATCAATACCTGGTCTACATTGGCTATGGCCGGCCTATGCAGTAAGCTCTTCCTGGGATAAACCTTCTCAATAACCTCTTCATTAAACTCCACATAATCACCTGGATAAACCGTATCCTTGATCTTTCCCCTTATCCTGGTCTGATAAATATTTTGTTTTTCATCAGCTACAAAGAAAAAACCACCGATTGCTTTTGTTACAAATCCTTTCATGGTCACTCCTATCTATCCTGATAACTCCCCATCATAACGTAATTGCTTATTAATAAAAATTTCATAGCGGGTAGAACCGACACTATTGAAGATTACCTGTATAAAATCTCCAGGGTGATGCTCTCCCTCATAGATAATATCCCTGCCGTTATTATCGATAATTACTATCTCTATATACTGGTTCCAGTTTCCGGGCGGAACGGTGAAGTTCATGGTAACACCTTTGTGTACTACATCATTTTCAGTATTGATTAAGCCTGAACTGACTACAATATCCACTTCACTTCCTTCCGGGATGGCTGCCCCGGGCTCATAGGCCAATTCCGCCACCTGATTGGGCAGGAATCTGGTAGTCAACCTTTCTGTAATACTGCCAATTTTGAAATTCTCTGCTTCCAGTCTCTCAATAGCCTCGTCCAGGGAAAGGCCAATAACATTAGGTACCGGTATCATATTAGGTTCCGGCCCTTTACTGACCAGTAAATCTATTTTTGTTTCCCGTTGAATCTCTTCCCCGGCTAATGGAAATTGTGAGATAACGGTACCTGCTTGAAACTCATCAGAATAAATTTCCTCTATATCTCCTACCAATAGTTTCTGGTTTTCCAGAATAACCATTGCCTCTCTCAGGCTCAGATTACTTAAATCAGGCACTGTCAATATTTCCGGCCCTAGACTGATGGTCACCATTATCTTTCTGGTCTGCCTGACCCTTTCCCCTCCCAGGGGATATTGAGAAATAACATGATTTTTCGGTATTTCCGGATGATAGATACCCTCATTTTGCAACTCTATATGCAGGCCAACCTGGGCAGCATCTTTCCTGGCATCTTCTAAATCCTTGT
Organism: Halanaerobiales bacterium; assembly: GCA_025451675.1. GTDB lineage: Bacteria > Bacillota > Halanaerobiia > Halanaerobiales > DTU029 > DTU029. The sequence continues at coordinate 8,630 of JANWJZ010000001.1, forward strand.
ATAGCAAATCAGGAACCTCCACAATTGGTACATCCATATATTTGCGATACAGAACAAAGGTAGCCGTTAAGGCAATTACAATAAAGAAGAATAAAAAGATACTCCACTTTAACCAGAGAGGGATACCGCTTTTTTCTTTATAGGAAAGATATTCCCTTTCAGTAACAGGAGGCCGCCTGCTGCCTTCTTTCAATTCAGCTTTATTTATAACCCTCGTCTCAAATTCATCATAAAAAAAGTTTTCCTTCCGGTATTCATCTCTGGCATATAGTTCTGCCAGTATTTCATCAATGGCCTCTTTCATTTCATCGGCAGTTGCAAACCGGTCCTCGGGATTCTTTGCTATAGCCTTCATAATCAATTTTTCCACATTTTCCGGTATATCCGGGTTAATCAGGCCGGGAGGTTTGGGTAATTCCTGTATATGTTTCAGGGCAACAGAAATAGGGCTGTCCCCACGGAAGGGAAGCTCTCCTGTTAACATTTCATATAGAACAATTCCCAGTGAGTAAAGATCAGACCTGGTTTCTATATCTGCTCCCCGGGCCTGTTCAGGTGAAAAATAATGAGCACTGCCGACAATTGTATCAGTAATGGTCATGGTAGTTGCTGAGCTGATCGCCCGGGCAATGCCAAAATCCGTTACTTTAACCTGCATATCCCTGGTTAACAGTATATTATGGGGTTTTATATCACAGTGAATTATATTATTCTCATGTGCCACAGTCAGGGCGGCAAGAATCTGCTTGGCCAATCTTAAAGCTTCTTCCAGCTCCAACCGGCCTTTTTTCTGGATTAAATCCTTCAGGTTTGTCCCCTCTACATCTTCCATAACCAGGTATTGATAATTACCATCCTGGCCGATATCATAAATGTTTACTACATTCGGGTGGGATAACCTGGCAACCGCCTTGGCCTCATGCCTGAAACGTTTGATAAAATTAGCATCATTAACATACTCGCCTCTTAGCATCTTTAAAGCAACTTTCCTGTCCAGCAGCAGATCCTGAGCCTCATAGACAATCGCCATGCCACCCTGTCCCAGTTCCCTTATTATTTTATATCGTTCGTTTAATACTTTCCCGATCATTTTGTCACCCCATAAGTCTTACTCTGGAATATCCAGGGAATTAAGGAAGTTTAACTATAATAAAGGTAATATTATCACTGCCACCTTTATCCATAGCCTTTTCTCCCATCAGCTTACTGATACTCTCTATATCCTTACCAGTGGCTAATAATTCTTCTATCTCCTGGCAGCAGAGCATATCATGTAAGCCATCAGTGGATAGGAGGATTATATCGCCACTCATCAACCCTATTTCCTTTACTTCCACACTGAGCTCCTGGCTAATGCCCAGGGCCTGAGTTATTATATGCCTTTGCGGATGATTAAAGGCTTCCTGACAGGTAATCTGTTTATTCTCCAGCAATTCATTTACCAGCGAATGATCTGTAGTCAATTGTTTAAGTTCTTTGTCCCTGAAAAGATAAATCCTGCTATCACCCACGTGCCCGATAAACAATTTTTGCCCGCAAAAAATTCCCATGGAAAGGGTAGTACCCATTCCCCGGTAAGACAAATTACTTATCCCCAGTTTAAGGATCTCTTCATTGGCTTTTTTTATGGCCTCTTCTATATCAAAAAATAAATTTCCAGCATCAAAAGCATAGGAATCCAGAAAATCTACTGCCAGCTGGCTGGCCACCTCTCCTGCCTGATGCCCCCCCATACCATCAGCAACAGCAAATAAAGGAAAGGGGGTTTCCTTAACCAGATAACTATCTTCATTATCCTGTCTCACTTTTCCCCGGTTGGTATAAACTACATATTCCAATATCTTCACCCCTTGTTTCTAAGGTGGCGCAATTGACCACAGGCAGCTTCAATTCCTGTACCCCTTTCCTGCCGGACCGTACACTCGATACCCTTATCCAGCAGGATTTCCCTGAATCTATCTATAGAATCATCTGCCGGTCTTTCATAGGCAAATTCCCTGACGGGATTCAAAGGGATAAGGTTTACATGGCATAGTATACCCTGCAGTAAATCGGCAAGCTCTCTGGCCTGCTCTGGAAAATCATTAACTTTATCTATTAATATATATTCAAAACTGACCCGTCTTCCTGTCTTATTAATATAATATTCTACTGCGTCCAGCAATTCCTCGATAGGATACTTTTTATTTATGGGCATTAGTTTGCTACGAAGCTGGTTATTAGGTGCATGCAGTGATACAGCCAGAACCAGTTGTAATCCCATATCAGCCAGTTTTCTGATCTCTGGCACCAGGCCGCAGGTAGAAATAGTTATCCTCCGCATACCAATATTAAAACCCTTCTCATCATTCAATATCTCAACAGCCTTTAATACTGCTGCTAGGTTGGCCAGAGGCTCTCCCATACCCATAAAGACCACATTAGTAATCCCAGGCAAACCATATTCTTCCCCGCTAATCTCTCTCTGTATTCCCAGCACCTGATCCACAATCTCACCAGTAGTCAGGTTCCTTTCCAGGCCCCCCCGGGCTGTTGCACAGAAACTGCAATTCATGGGGCAACCAACCTGGCTGGAAATACATACACTATAGCGTTTTTCTTCCGGATAGGGCAGGTAAACACTCTCAATGAAATGGCCATCTTCCAATTTCCAGAGATATTTAACTGTCCCATCCCCTGCATAACGGGCTTCTTCCAGCGCAAGATTACTATTCACATAAGCCTTTTCTTCCAATTCCCGCCGGAGTTCTGCTGGAATATTTTTCATGGCTGTAAAATCTTCAACGCCATTCCTGTAAATCCAGTTAAAGATCTGTTCTGCCCTGTATGCTGGATAACCTTTCTCTTGAAACCATTTCTTTAATTCTTTTCTGCTTAAAGATTTTAAATCCTGCTTTTTCATCAAAAACCCTTTCCTATCTTTTCTTCAACTTTGCGATAAAAAATCCTTCTGCCCTGTTCTCAGAAGGAAAGATTTCCAGCAGACCATTCTCATCAGTTTCCAGAATATCGGCAAGTCCCAATCTCTTTAAATCTTCTTTTATATCCATTATCTCTATTTTATCTGGATATAATTCCAGTAATCTGGCAATATTTTCCTGATTTTCTTCTCTTGTTAAGGTACAGGTACTATATAACAATATACCTTCATATTTAAGTAATCTTATCGCATTCTCCAGCATTTCCAGTTGTAGTGCGGCCAGTTCCTGAATATCCGCCAGTGATTTATTCCAACGGATTTCCGGCTTTTGCCTGATAAGTCCCAGGCCACTGCAGGGAGCATCCAGTAAAATCATATCAAATTTTTCTACACTCTTAAAGTACCTGGCATCACTTATAATGCCTTTTACAATCTCTACCCCCAGGCGCCGGCAATTATCATTAATCAAGTTCAGCTTATGTTCATGGATATCCAGGGCAATAATTTCCCCCTGATTGTTCATTAATTCAGCCAGGTGGGTACTTTTACCACCCGGAGCAGCCGCCATATCCAGTATCCGCATACCGGAAAGGGGATTCATAATATAACCAACCAGCGCCGCAGAGAGCCCCTGGACTATAAAGCCGCCCTCCCTGTATAATGGCAGGTTCTCTACACCTCTATTATCAAGTACGGCATAGCTTCCAGGCAACCAGGTCGTGATTAATTCAATACCCTCTTCCCTATATACTTTGAGAAAATCCTCTTCACTATATTTCAATGTATTAATACGGATAATTAGCTCTGCAGCCTGGTTATTATATTCACATAATGCCCTGGTCTTCTCAAAACCATAGATTCCCAGCCAGTAATCCACTAACCACTCTGGATGGGATAAATAATCTACCAGATAACTCCTTCCATCATTTTCCGGAACAGGAAAAACCAGTTCTTCCTTTTCTCTAATTATATTCCGAAGGACACCATTAACAAATCCTGCCGCACCTCTTTTGCTGAATCCCTTTACTGCCTCCACCGTTTCATGAACGGCAGCCCGGCCAGGGATCCGGTCCAGATATAAAATCTGATAGATTCCCATCCGTAATGCCTGTAAAACAGGCGGGTCCATTTTTTCAATGGGAATACTGGCAAACTGTTTGATGATATAATCCAGCCTGTTCTTCAAACGGAGAATGCCATAGACCATCTCTGTAATCAAGGCCCGGTCTCTGGCATCACTTATCTTTTTTAAATACTTATCCAGGACAAGATTGGAATACCCTCCCCTGCTAATCTCCATGAGGATCTCCAGGGTAAGCTTTCTGCTGTTCATAGAAAAATCATCCTAGTCATCTCTTCTCATTCCAAAAAGCATCAGGATTCTAAATAAATTGGCCAGGGCAACCAGAGTTGCTGCAACATAAGTAAAGGCTGCAGCCCGCAGAACCTTTTTGGTTCCACCTAATTCCTGGCGGGATAGATATCTGCCCCGGTCCAGAAGCTGGATGGCCCTGTTGCTGGCATTAAACTCAACCGGTAAGGTTACCAGATGAAAAAGAAGGGCACCAACAAAGAGTACCAGGCCCAGGTTCATCATGAACCCGGAGTTAATGAAGAAACCAATAATGGCCAGCGGCAGTCCCCAGTTGGCACCAATATTGGCTGCTGGTACCAGGCTGGCCCTGATCTGCAGCGGCCTATAGTTTACGGCATGCTGAATGGCATGGCCGACTTCATGGGCTGCCACACCTATTGCTGCCAGTGAATCACCATGATAAACCTGAGGTGAAAGATTGACTACTTTCCTGGTTGGATCATAATGATCTGTTAAATAACCGCCCACCTGTTGTACTGTTACATTGTAAATCCCGTTTTGCCTCAATAACTCCCGGGCCACTTCAGCCCCGGTCATTCCACTACTGGCATAAATCTGACTGTATTTACCATAGGTGCTTCTAACCCTGAATTGGGCATACATGGCCAATATAAGGGCAGGTATAAGTACGAGCATCGTTGGATCAAAATAATAATATGGGAAAAACATGACTCCATCCAACCTCCTTTTCAACCTATAAATTTATGCTTAAAGTATAGAATATACTTATGGTTTCAGCTCAAATCTATCACCTACATTTATAGTATAACCATTGAGTAAATCCCTGGCAAGCATCTTTTTTCGGCCAGGTATCTGTAACTCTATAATCTCAATATAACCATCGCCGGTCTTAACAATCAGGCCATTATGCAAATCTGACGCAACAATGGTTCCCGGTACTATCTCTCCCTCGCCTTTGAATCTATCTTCACTCAGGATTCCTGTCTGCCATATTTTTATTGTTTCTCCATTGTAATAAGTATATGCTCCAGGCCAGGGATTTACTCCCCGCACCAGGTTATGGATAGATAAGGATGTTTTCTGCCAATCGATGGCTCCAGTATTTTTATCAATCTTTCCTGTATAGGTGGCTCTGCTGTGGTCCTGTTCCACCCTGGGAGCAACCCCTTTTTCTATATCAAGAAGGGTTTTCAATAGAAGCCCAGCCCCGACCAGGGCCAATTTATCATGCAGGGTTCCTGCCGTATCATTATCTTCTATCGCAACTTCTTCCTGATAGATCATATCTCCGGTATCCCAGCCTTCGGCCATATACATGGTAGTTACACCGGTAATCTTCTTCCCATCTATAATGGCCCTGTGAATTGGACTTGCACCACGGTATTCCGGTAAAAGTGAGGCATGAAGGTTGATACAGCCGTAGCGGGGCATTTCCAGTATCTCCTTCCCCAGTTTTTGTCCAAAAGCTACTACTACAATTGCATCAGGGTTTATTTTTTTGATTTTCTCAATAATTTCCGGTTGATTAACATTATCAGTTTCAATAAGCTCCAGGCCCAGTTCCAGGGCTTTCCTTTTTACCGGTGTAGCCTGAAATTTCAGCCCCCTCCCTACTGGCTTATCGGGCTGGCTAATCACCAGGCCTATCTCTATCTCCCTGCACTCACTTAATTTGGCCAGGCTTTGGACTGAAAAATCCGGAGTACCCATGTACACAATCCGCATTATTTTCACTCCTCTTCCAGGACCTTATCAATAAACAGGAAACCATCCAGGTGATCCACTTCATGTTGAATGGCTCTGGCCAGATAACCCTCTGCCTTTAATTCGAATTCCTTCCCTTTCCTGTCCAGGGCCCTGACAGTTACCCGGGCTGGCCGTTTTACCTTGCCGGATCTACCAGGAATACTTAAACAGCCCTCTTCCATAATCAATTCTTCCCTGGAATACTCAGTAATTACCGGATTAATCAATTCAATTAGGCCATGCTCATCCTCCACATCTATCACGACAATCCTCTGTAGTATACCCACCTGAGGGGCAGCCAGGCCCACTCCGGGTGCGGCATACATGGTCTCTGCCATATTATCCAGTAATTCCAGTGTTTTTTCAGTTATTTCCTTTACTTCTTTCGCTTTTGTCCGTAATACAGGATCACCAATCTTTCTTATATTTAAAATTGCCATTTATCACTTTCATCTCCTTTTAACAGGTATATAAAATCATTATAGCATCATAAGCGGGTCTACATCAATATTATAGACCACTTCTTTCCGTCCTTTCTCCACAAGAAATTCCCTCAATCTTGTCAAAACAAAATTCCGTTCTTTATAGGTCCGGAATTTCAATATTATCTGCCAGCGATAATTGTTCCTCAGCTTACCTATTGGTGCCTCTCCCGGACCCAGAACTTCCAGGATCAATTTCCCGTATTTTTGCAAAAAAGCATCCAGGGCCATGGCAGCCTCTATAACCTGCTGTTCCACCTCTCCCCTTACAATTATATTGGTCAACAGGGTATATGGTGGATACCCGAAGAGTTTCCTGTTTTCTATCTCCTGCTGATAGAATTGCAGGTAATCATGATTCCTGGCTGCCTGTATGCTGTAGTGTTCCGGATTAAAGGTCTGGATGAAAACCAGCCCCTTTTTATCTCCCCGGCCAGTGCGGCCGGCTACCTGTGTCAACAACTGAAATGTCCTTTCTGCAGCCCGGAAATCAGGTATATTTAACATGGTATCAGCAGAAATAACACCGACTACCCCAATATTGGGGTAATCATGCCCTTTAGCTATCATCTGGGTGCCTACCAGTATATCTATCTCCCCTCTTTCCATCTTCTCCAGTATCTCCTGATGGGCGCCTTTCCTGCCAGTCGTATCCAGATCCATCCTGGCTATAACTGCTCCGGGAAAAAGCTCCTTAAGTTCTTCCTCTATCCTTTCCGTGCCATGACCGTATTCCCGCAAATAATTGCCACCGCAATGAGGACAGCTGGCTGGCCTGCTCATTAGAAAATCACAATAATGGCAACGCAATTTATCAATACTGGCATGATAGGTTAAGGTTATGTCACAATTCTTACACTTGATGGCCTGGCCGCATTCCCTGCAGAAAAGGAAACTGGCATAACCCCGTCTATTTAGAAAAACAAGGGCCTGTTCTTTCCTACCCAGAGCATCCCTGATCGCTTCCTGTAACTGATAGCTAAATATTCCGGTATTACCTTTCCTCAACTCTTCCCGCATATCTATCAATTCAACAGGGGGTAAGGATTTCTGTTTAATCCTTTCCGGCAATTCCAGCAGCCTGAAAACACCCTTCCGCATCAGGTAATAGGACTCCAGAGAGGGAGTTGCAGAGCCCAGTATAACTGTACTTCCTGTAATCTTACTCCTCTTTAAGGCTACCTCCCGGCTATGGTAATAGGGATATTCTCCCTGCTTATAGGTATTCTCATGTTCCTCGTCTATAATGATCAGTCCCAGGTTTTTTACCGGAGCAAAAACTGCTGACCTGGCTCCGATGGCAATCCTGGCTTCTCCTCTTTTTAACCTTCTCCACTCATCATAACGTTCTCCAGCAGATAGATTACTATGCAGGATAGCAATCTGATCTCCAAAACGGCTATAAAAACGCCGTACCATCAAGGGAGTCAGGGATATCTCCGGTACCAGGACTATGGCCCCTAAAGATTTTTGTAGGGCATAGTCGATAACCTGCAGGTAAACCTCTGTCTTCCCACTCCCAGTTACACCATGTAAGAGAAAGGCGCCATAAGTAGCCTTATCCAGCTGTTCTTTTATCCTGGTAATTACCTCTCTTTGCCAGGGATTAGCTTCATGAGGCCTTTCCCTTTTTATATCTTCGCCCAAATATGGCCTTCTCTCCTGAACAATCTCCTCATATTTTAAAAGGCCTTTTTCCACCAACCTGGTAATGGTACTGGTGGAAGTCCCGGCCAATCTGGCCAATTCAGTGGCTGTATAATCCCTATCTGAGTTCAATAATATCTCCAAAACCTCAACCTGTTTATAGGCTTTTTTACCCTCATTATTAATATATTCCTCTATTTTATATTTTGCAGTATTCAGTTTTACAATTCTCAAGGTTTTCTTTTTAAGTTGGCCTGAAATAACCCCTGCCGGTACAGCAGTCTTAATTATATTGATCAGCTTAGCCTTATAATATACCGACATCCATTGAAAGAGTTCCAGCAATTCTTCATCGAAAAATGTATCCGTAAAGATAATCCTGCTGATCTCCCTGATTTTGCTCTCTTCAACTTCACTCTCATCAGTAAGGCCTATAACAAAACCAGTAACCTTTCTAGGCCCAAAGGGTACCATTACTGCCTGGCCAATACTGATAATATCTCTATATTTTTCCGGCACCCTGTAATCAAAGCTTTGATCCAGCTCTTCTACCGGAATATCTACCAGTATTTTCGCATATTTACTCATTTTCCTTATCCTTTCGCTTCTTCCAGCCCAATTCCCGGAATGTAAAAAGACCACCAATGATTAATATTAAATAAAAACTTACAAACCGCCATAAAAATGTTACCAGTCCAATAATACCTTTGGGAATAAAGGAAACAAATATAGAAGCAAAGCCCAGTTCTGCCATTCCACTGGCTCCCGGGGTTGGCATATATGGAATAATGAGATTAAATATAGTCAACATGATATATGATTGCAAAAAATTAGGTTCATAACCCAGGCCTTTCAATATTACCGGTACAATTAAGAATAGTGAGGACCAGTAAACAAAGGTACAACAGGCAGCAAGGATTACCTTCTTCTTATGTTGTGCAAGCACTTCCATAGAATGATGAAAGTCCCGTAATTCTTTCCTGCCCCTGACCAGTATTCTTTTCAGGCTATAATTTCTTTTAACCAGGTTCCTTACCTTTTCAAACCTGAATAGACATTTAATTAAATAATTTATTAAATCCGGAGAAAGGCAAAAAGCAGCAATGGATGCAGCGATTAAAAAGCCCAGAGCAATACAAAAGTAAAATATTCTATCCGGTAATGCCCCCGGTGAAATAAGTTCATTAAAAAAAAGAAGGAAGAATGAACTGCTAAAGGAAAAATAAAAGGAACGCAGAACAAATTTTGTCAGCACAACAGTTGTTGCCTGCCCAAGACTGAGTCCCCTTTTATGCAGGAAATAGATTTGAAAGGGGCCGCCGCCACTGGCCATCGGTGTCACATTGGAAGCAAAGGAAGACACCAGATATGATTTTATCCCCTCACGGAGTGCCAGGTTATTTCCTGTAGCCTTAACCATAATCTTAACTTCAAGGCCGGCGGCAATAAAATTTATCATTAAGAGAATCAGAATCTCCAGGATAATCAAAGGGCTTAAACTGCTGATTGCTTTCAGGAATGTTTCTTCATCAAAAGTCGCCAGAATTACAAGGGTAGAAAATAAAAGGCTGAGACCAATGGCTATTTTTAATCCTCTGAGCGCTTTACCAGCATCCAGGCCAGGGTTTTCTTTTTTCTCAGGCACTATCTCCACCTCTTTTACAATCACCAATTAAATACCGAAGGAAATTTCCTCCGGTAAAATTTTATCAGGCAAAGGCTTCTTTTTTCAACATTTCTGCTTTATCCGTTTTCTCCCAGGGAAGATCAAGATCATCCCTGCCAAAATGCCCATATTTAGCTACCTGTAAATAAATGGGCCGCCTTAAATCAAATGTTTTAATTATCTCAGCTGGTCTTAGATCAAAGTGTTTTTCAATCAACTCTACTATCTTTTCCTCCGGGACCTTAGCAGTATTAAAGGTATCCACCATAATGGAGATAGGCCGTGCTACCCCGATGGCATAAGAAAGCTGTACCTCACATCTATCTGCCAGCCCTGCTGCTACTACATTTTTAGCCACATATCTGGCAGCATAAGATGCAGAACGATCCACCTTTGTAGGGTCTTTACCAGAAAAAGCTCCTCCGCCATGACGGGCTGCCCCGCCGTATGTATCAACAATTATCTTCCTTCCGGTCAAACCTGTATCCCCCTGCGGGCCGCCTATTACAAAACGGCCGGTGGGGTTTACCAGAATTTTTGTGTCCACAAGTAATTCCTCTGGAATAACCGGCTCAATTACATATTTTATTATATCCTCTCTCAACTCTTCCTGTGAAACATCCGGATGATGCTGAGTGGAAATAAGTACAGTATCTACCCGTACTGGTTTACCATCTTCATATTCAATGGTAACCTGGCTCTTTCCATCAGGCCTTAAATAGGGTAAAATCTTCTCTTTTCTGACTGCGGCCAGCCTCCGGGCTAACTTATGGGCCAGAGTAATCGGCATAGGCATCAATTCTTTTGTTTCATTACAGGCATAGCCAAACATAATTCCCTGGTCCCCTGCCCCAATTTGTCCACTATCCTTTCCTTCCTTAACTTCCAGGGCTTCATCAACACCCAGGGCTATATCAGCAGATTGTTCATCAATGGCTGTTAATACTGCACAGGTATCCCCATCAAACCCATATTTAGCCCGGGTATAACCGATAGACTTAATTGTTTTCCTGGCAATATCTGCTATATCCACATAGCATTTTGTAGAGATTTCACCGGAAATCAGTACCAGTCCGGTTGTAACCAGCGTTTCACAGGCCACCCTGGCCTCAGGATCCTTGTCCAGTATGGCATCCAGTATTGCATCAGAAATCTGGTCTGCAACCTTATCAGGATGTCCTTCCGTCACAGACTCTGAAGTGAATAAATATCTACTACCCATAAAATGGCACCACCTTTATTAACTACAAAAAATATAGTAATTTGTTATATTGTCTTTATCTGCAAGCATAAAATACAGAATATAACATTATTAGTTTAACACACTAAAACCAGCATTGTCAATAAATGAACCACCATTCATATTCCCTTTTTCCGGTGTCTACCATATAAGATAATTAAACCACCTATTATCAATAAAATACTGAGTAATTGTGCTACTCTGACTGGACCCAACATCAGGCTGTCTGTCCTGATCCCTTCTATGAAAAACCTGCCAATGGAATAAAATATAATATATAGGAGAAAGAGGTCTCCTTTATGTAGGAAAGGTTTCCTTCTAATAGAAATCAAGAGAAGGAATACAAGAAAATCCCAGATTGATTCATATAAAAAGGCCGGATGATAATACTGCCCATTTATGTTCATCTGTTTTTTGATAAATCCAGGGAAAATACTGATAAATTCCTCACTGACAACTCCTCCATGGGCTTCCTGGTTAAAGAAATTCCCCCATCTCCCTATAGCCTGTCCTAAAACCAGATAGGGTGCCACAATATCCAGTAGCTGCCAGAGGGATTGTTTGCGCCTCTTTGCAAAAATATAACCAACCAGCAAACCTCCCAATATTGCTCCGTGAATCGCCATCCCTCCGGATCGTATGGCAAAAATCTGCAATAAATTATTTCTATAATAATCCCAGGTAAATATGACATAATATAACCTGCCGCCGATAATGGCTGCCGGAATAACCCTTAAGTAAAGGTCCAGCATAAAATCCTCTTCAACACCCTGCCTTCTTGCCTCCCGTAAAGACAAAAATGTACCCAGGGCAAGAGCAGCACCGATGACAATACCATACCAGCGGACCGCCAACGGGCCCAGTCTGAATGCTACCGGATCGAACATCTGAATATCCTCCTGTAATATCGTATTTTTTCATCTACTATATATTATAATACAAAATATTATAATTTTCCTTTTATTTTGAAAAATATAAGAACCCCTCCTATAAGGTTTTTTCTTAAACACAGAAAAATAGAGCAGTATTTTTTCCTGCTCTATTTCCTCTCTTTAAAAATTCCTTCGATAGCTTATTTTGCCACTGGCAATCTCTTCAAGGCTTTTTGATACCGGCTTCCTGGATTTATATTCACCTAACAATCCCGCAGCACCATCATTCAATTGACGCGCTCTTCGGGCTGTTAATATAACCAGAGTATATGGACTATCAGCTCTGTTCATTAGTTCATCAAAAGAAGGATAAGTAATCATATTTATTTCATCACCCCAATGCAATTATTTTCTAACTCTGCATCTTTCTGCTACTATAATTGCCTTTAATTTTTCTACTGCCTCTTCCAGATTATCATTTACGATTTGATAATCATAATTGACCAGCTCTTTTAATTCTTCCCTGGCATTTTTCAATCTGATCTCTTTTGATTTTTCATCTTCAGTCCCTCTTTTGTTCAGGCGTTTTTCCAGTTCGCTAAATGAAGGTGGCAAAAGGAAGACATAGATAGCATCAGGACAGCTTTCCCTGACCTTCCTGGCCCCCTGTATATCTATCTCCAGGATAATATCCTTTCCTTCCTGCAAGGTTTTCTCCACATATTCCCTGGGAGTTCCGTAAAAATTGCCGTGAACCTCGGCCCATTCAATAAACTGATTATTATCCACCATTTGAAAGAATTCCTCAACTGAAAGGAAAAAGTAATCCTTACCATTTATCTCTCCTCTCCGGCTAGGTCTGGTGGTTGCAGAGATAGAATATTCAATGTCATCATATTCTTTTAAAAGCCTTTTTAGTACAGTCCCTTTTCCGACCCCTGAAGGACCTGAAAGTACAAAAAGATTACCCCTTTTCACAATATAACCTCCCCAGTAAAAAGCTGCATCTATTCATCAACGTTTAAACGGTGAGATACTGTCTCCGGTTGAATGGCAGATAAAATCACATGATCACTATCTGTAATTATAACAGCCCTGGTTCTACGGCCATATGTAGCATCGATTAACATCCCTCTTTCCCGGGCTTCCTGTATAATCCTTTTAATTGGAGCGGATTCGGGACTTACAATAGCTATTACTCTATTTCCCGCAACAATATTACCAAACCCAATATTGATTAGATTTACATTACTCATTCCCATCCTCCTGACTATAACAGCATTATCCAGCTTTAAAATATAATATCATAGTATTTTTGCTTTGACAAGATTTTAAGCCCAGATTTGCTGTTATCTCTTGATTACTTTTCGTAATAAATCAACAATAATCGTTGACCAGGTGGAAAGGAAAGCAACTATCAACCATTGTTCCAGATTCAACATTTCTGTCCTGAAGAATCTACTGAAAAAGGGTAGATAAATTACAGCCAGCTGCATCAGGGATGAGATTGTTACTGCTCCAAGCAGATATAAATTACCAAAAGGAGATAATTCCCAGAAGGAATGTTCTTCAGAACGGCAACTGAAGACAAAAAATAACTGGGAAAAGACCAGGGTTGAGAAGGCCATGGTACGGGCTACATTTAAATCACCACCTAATCTGTAGATCCCGATTAAAAAGGCCAGAATCGTACTTATCCCAATCAGCACACCTTCACTGATGATATGGCCGATCATCCCCCGGGATAAGATACTTTCCTCCGGATCCCGTGGCTTTTTCTTCATCAGATCATCACTATCTTCATCAAAACCCAGGGCCAGTGCCGGCAAACCATCTGTAACCAGATTCACCCATAAAATCTGGATAGGAATTAATGGTAAAGGCAGGCCCATGGCTATTCCCAGAAAGATAGCCAGCAATTCCCCGATATTACAGGCCAGCAGATATTTGATAAATTTCCGGATATTATTATAGATTTTCCGCCCCTCTTCAATCGCTTTAACAATGGTAGCAAAATTATCATCAGCCAGTATCAGGGAGGCCACTTCCCTGGTTACATCAGTACCCTTCCTGCCCATGGCAATGCCTATATCTGCCTCTTTAACTGCCGGCGCATCATTAACACCATCCCCGGTCATGGCCACAATCTCCCCATTTTCCCTCAGGGCCCTGACAATCCGTAATTTATCTTCCGGAGAGATACGGGCAAAGACCTGTACATCCTTTACTGTCTCCTTTAACTGCTCAAAATCCAGTTTAGCCAGTTCCTCGCCGGTGAGGACAGCTTCATTATCCTGAATTATCCCCAGTTCTCCAGCAATAACCCTGGCGGTTAATTTCTGATCACCGGTTATCATAATCGGCCTGATACCAGCCTGAAAGCAACTGAGTACTGCCTGATAGGCCTCTTTCCTGGGTGGATCAATCAGGCCCACCAGTCCCAGAAATACCAAATTACTCTCAAACCTGGCCAGGCCTTCGCCCTTTATCCTGCTGCTGAAAGGACGATAGGCTATAGCCAGTACCCGCAAGGCCTCACTGGCCATCTCCTCATTGGCAGTGATGATTTTTCTTTTTTCCTCACTGCTTAATTCTACCCTCCTTCCCTCTCTTTCAATAAATCTACAACGTTCCAGTATTATCTCCGGGGCGCCCTTTATCCAGAGTTCCTGCCTCCCCGTCGGTAACTCTACCAGGATAGACATCCGCTTCCTCTGAGGATCAAAGCTTTCTTCATCCAGTATTCTATGGGTACTTTTCAATTCTGAAAAGGAATAGCCCTGACTGTAGTAGGCCCTGACCAGGGCGATCTCCGTCGGGTCACCGATCATTTCCGGAATTTTATTCCCGTTAATAATCCCTTTTAATCTACTAAACCTACCATTCCGTTCCTCCCCTTTTAACTCGACACTGGAACATAAGGCTCCAATCTGCAGTATTTTTTCCAGCAAGATATCCTTTTTGTTTTCTTCAAAGGTCTTTATCCTATTGTTTATATAGACCTTTTTCAGGGTCATCTGGTTTTCTGTAAGGGTACCGGTTTTATCGGAACAGATAACTGTAGAACAGCCCAGGGTCTCTACGGCCGGCAATTTCCTTACTATGGCATTGTTTTTAATCATTTTCTGTACTCCAATGGCCAGGGTCAGGGTCACAATAGCTGGCAGCCCCTCCGGTATTGCTGCTACCGCCAGGCTGACACCGGCCAGGAACATATTATAAAGAGACTGGCCCTTCATAATACCCATAAAGACAATTGCCACTGTTATCAACAGGCTAAGAAAGACCAGTTTTTTCCCTAAATTTTTCAATCTCCTTTGTAACGGTGTAAGCTTATTGCTCTCTTCTTCCAGCAGATGGGCAATTTTCCCCATCTCCGTATTCATACCAGTACTTACAACAACTGCCCTGCCCTTCCCACCCGTAACGGTTGTACCCATAAAGACCATGTTTCTCTGTTCAGCAACCCCTATTCCCCTTTTATGAAGATTCCCTGCAGTCTTGGTAACCGGGATTGATTCGCCGGTCAGCAATGATTCATCTACCTGCAATCCCCTGGTAAATAAAATCCGGGCATCAGCAGGCATCTTATCTCCTGTTTCCAGTAAAATAAGGTCTCCTGGAACCAGTTCTCTGGAATCTATCTCCTCTATCCTGCTATCCCTGATAACCCTGGCTTTTGGTGAGGCCAGTTTTTTTAACTCTTCCAGGGATTTTTCTGCCCGGTACTCCTGTATAAAACCCATGAAACCATTTAAAATGACAATGGCAAAAATGGTTAAGCCATCAGTGAATTCACCCATAAGAAAGGAAAGCCCGGTAGCCACCAGAAGAACCACAATCATGAAATCCCTGAACTGATCTATGAAAATCGATAAAAGGCTTCTCTTCTTTCTTTCCTTGATTTTATTCTCACCAAATTGGGATAACCTTCTCCTCGCCTCCCTGGAGGAAAGGCCCTCTTCCTCGGAAAAATAAAGATGATCCTTTAGTTCATCTTTATCGAGCAGGTAAAATTCCTTAATGGTATTAAACATCTAAAACCACCCCTATGTTCATTTATGGCTTATCTTATTTCAGTAATATCTATTCATCTCAGGAATTAAAAAGAACAGGAAGGCGGCAAATTGACGGCAGGAATTATTTATCTTATACTTAGAGGTAGTGTTTATATAAAGGAGTGAACAATCCATGTCCATAGATGGTATTATGCTGGCAGCCATAAAAAAGGATTTAAAGAATAGACTGCTCAACGGAAGGATTGACAAAATTTATCAACCAGAGCAATATCTGATTACTATATTGATCAGGAATAATCAGCGCAATTATCGATTATTATTATCTGCTCACCCGGACCATCCTGGAGCCCATCTGACAGAAAGGGATTTTGAGAACCCTTCCAGGGCTCCGGATTTCTGCATGTTACTGCGGAAATATCTCCTGCGCGGTACTATAACGGCCATAAAACAGCCAGACTTTGAACGTATCCTTATCTTTGAAATCCTGCTCTATGAGAAAAGATATAACTTGATTATCGAGATTATGGGCAGACACAGTAATATAATTTTACTTGATCAGGATGGGCTTATCCTTGATGCCATAAAACGGGTTACTTCCCGGATGAGCAGGGAAAGGGAACTCTACCCCGGCATAGCTTATAAATATCCGCCTGCACAGGATAAATTAAATCCCCTGTTCCTGGAAGAAAAGAGCTTTATAGAAAAAACCCTGACTCTTAATCAGGCGACCTATAAAATAATCATGAATAATTACCGGGGGATTGGCCCCCTCTCTGCCCGGGAAATCGTATATAGGGCGGGGATAGAACCAGAGAGGGACTTCAGTGAACTTGATGAAAAGGAGAAAAACTCCCTCCTGGCCAGTTTCATGGACCTGAAGGAAAAGATACTGCAGGAGGACTTCCAGCCTGTGGTTGGCCTGGACGGGGATAATATCAGCTATATATCTGCTTTTCCCTTGACCCACCGCCAGGAAAAGTCCCTGGAGTTCCAGGAAACCGGTAAACTACTGGATTTTTATTATGAAAAGGGCATTAAGGATAAGGAAATAGACAAGAAAAAAAGGGAACTGGGTTCAATAGTGGGAAACTACCTGGAGAAAATTCAAAGGAAAAAAGGCTCCTTCCAGCAGGAACTGGAAACAGGTAAAAATGCTGAGAAATTTAAAATATTAGGTGAACTGATTATCGCCAATATATATCAGCTAAAAAGAGGCATAATAGAGGCAGAACTGATCGATTATTATGACCCGGAACAGAAAAGGATTAAAATTGAACTGGATCCACAACTCTCTCCTGCAGATAATGCCCAGAAGTATTTTAAGAGATACCACAAGGCCAGAAAAAGTGTTAAGTATATTGAGGAACAGCTCATGAAACTGAAGGAAGAAGAAGATTACCTGGAAAACGTCCTGTTGAATATAGAACAGGCGGAAGAATTAAAGGATTTAGAAGAAATCAGGGAAGAATTGATCCAGGAAGGTTATATAAAGGACAGGAGAAAAAGGAAGCCAAAAGAAGCAGACCAGGTTCAGGCTCCCTATAAATTCATTTCCTCAGCGGGTTATGAAATCCTCGTGGGAAAAAATAACCGCCAGAATGATAATCTAAGCAGGAAAATTGCCCGGAAAAATGACCTCTGGCTGCATGTAAAGGATTTACCGGGTTCACATGTTATAATCCGGAGAAAAGATAAAGAAGAAATCCCGGTAGAAACAATAAAAGAAGCAGCCATACTGGCTGCCTATTACAGCAAGGGAAGAGACTCCGAAAATGTTCCCATCGATTATACCCTGGTAAAAAATATACGGAAACCCAGGGGGGCCAGGCCTGGCCTGGTTTATTATGAAAACTATCAGACTATCCATGTCACCCCTGATGAAGAAGTGGTTAAGAAACTTAAAATTTCCTGACCTCTCTCCCGCTTTTTTTCCTCCTCAGATTGAGGAAACTTTTCGTTAAGAGGGAAAAAACAAGGACAATGGCTGAAATAAAACCCGGGTAATCCCCCCATTTTTGATAAAGGGTTCCTTCTCCATTCAAGGGCAGTCGGGCAGGGAAAGTACTTAAATCCCTGGAATGATTTTTCATCAATTCTGCCCCTGTAGGGGCAATTACCCCGCCAAAGGCCTGGTTTCCTGCCTTCAGGATAGACCGCCGGTTCTCTGCTGCCCGGAACCTGGCCGCTATCCACATCTGTTCCTGCAGGTTACCCTTCCTGTACCAGGCCTCATTGGACTGGTTGACAATGAACCGGGCTTCTTCCACTCCTTCCCTTACCAGTCCAGGATAGAGTATCTCCGAACAGATTACTGTTTTCCAGCTGATTTCTCCCTTGCGGAAGATGACAAATTCATCTCCCGGTAATTGGGAAACTATTGAAAGGCCGGTCAGTTTCTCCACCAGATTACTGAGGGGTATATATTCTCCAAAGGGCACCAGCCGTACCTTATTATACCGGCTCTGTATCCGGGCTTCGGGAGTTATAAGAAAACTGCTATTATATCTGGCATAATCATCATCCATTATGGAAAGGCTGCCTACCTGGAGATAGGCATTTAAGCCTGTAACCTGCTGCAAAAATCTTTTACGGTAAAACTCATTCCTGATTAGATCAAAGGTCAGCGAGGACTCCGGCCAGACGACCAGCTCTGCTTCAACCAGTCTCCTGGATTCATCCAATAAGTAATCCATATTCCTCTCTATATTGGCTACAGCCCATTTTTCCACTGGATCCAGATTTGTCTGCACTACACCTACATTTAGCCAGGTGTCCGTCTCAAAAGAATTGAGCATATGGCTTCCTGTAAGCAGGACAAAAACAAGTAATAATAAAGCAGGTAAAAGATACTTAATCTTCCTGTTGGCAATTACTTTAAAGAGATAACCATTAAAAAGAAGTACTATAAAACCGACCAGGAAGATGCCTCCGTAACTGGAAAATTGTAATAAGGAAAGGAAATTACTTTGAGTATAGGCAATAAAAGCAAATGGAAAGGCAGGAATTATTCGAAATCTTAAGAATTCCACGGCAATCCAGGAGATAGCGAGCCAGACAGGGCTGATTCCGGAACTCCTTTTTACAAATACAAAAAATAAGGCCCAGATCCCATAGATGGCCCCAAATAAGACAAAAACCAGGAACAGTAGAATAAGGGCAAATATAAGAGGCAGGCCGCTATGTTCAGCCAGCGGATAATATAACCACAAGGAAGATGATACCATAATTGTAATACCCAGCAAAGTTCCAGCCAAGAATACAGATATAAAACCCCTTTCTTCTTTTTCCTTCCACCTTTCCAGAAAATACAATAAGGGGAGCAAAGCTACCCAGGATAAAATATATAGGGATGGATAACTGAAGGGCAGGCTCAGAAGAATTCCGGATAAAACCGGCAAGAGATAAATTATATATTTCTGTATATGAATCATTAACGCCACCTCGCCAGACCTTCCAGATCTTTTATTTTTACTCTATTTCCATCAAGTTCAATTAAACCTTCATTCCTGAATTCACTCAGGGTCCGGCTGACTGTCTCACGGGTAGTCCCCAGCAGGCTGGCCATCTCCTGCCTGTTCAATTCCAGGGTAAACTCATTATTTTCATCACCATGTTTGCGGTATAAATTCAGAAGTAAAGTAGCCACCCGGCCTTTTGTATCCCGTAAACCCAGATTCTTAATCTTGCTCTGGGCATTACGCAGCTTGATGGCCATCTCGTGAAGCATCCCCCAGCCTATCTCCGGGTTTTGATAAAAATATTCCTTGAATTTGCTGCGGGAGAGGAACAAAACATCCGTATCCTCCATGGCAACTGTCGTAGCCGGATATTCCTCGATACCAAAGAGAACAACTTCGCCAAAGACATCGCCGGCCTGCAGTATCTCCAGGATTTGTTCTTCACCTTCTGTATTACTCTTCAGGGCTTTCACCCGGCCTTTTTTCAAGAAATAGACTCCTTGGCCTTCCTCACCTTCATAGAATATAGTACTGCCTGCGGGGTATGATCTTCTTTCCAGCAGCTGGCTGATTTCCTCTAAATGTTTCAATTCCATGTGGGAGAAGAGAACATAACTCTTCAAATACTTAATATCTTCGCTGCTCAAATCCCTGCCTCCTTGATAATCTGTTCTATTCTTTCTTCTTCACTGATAATCCGCTCACGGTTATAATCATAGGCATAACAGGCACCATTGATCATTTTGGTGGTCAATTTTCCGGCTGCTTCCGGGTTCCCCTTCAGGTGTGGAGCATCAATAAGCCCTATTTTGATGGCATTGGCCAGATTCTTCGCATCACTCAGGGGATCCTCAGATAAATTTTTCCCCATCTCTTTAATGGCCTTAATTAACAGGCCTGCTTCCCTGGTTAACTCAACACTGCGCTCGATAACAAGGGGATCTGCTGCAAAATCCGGTGCTCCATAGATCAGGTTATCAATTACCTGTCTGGCAATCCGGCAGCTCTCAATGACATCTCCAGGCTTTGCGGCATGATCTGCCTCACAGAAGGCCACCACATGGACTATATCAGGTTGTAAGGCCATCCCCAGGAAGGTGGAATAGGCCAATTGTCCTTTGGCTTTATATAAATCTACGGGAAAACTTGTTAAACCTGCCCTTACCTGGGTTAGTACCCGGAAATTCTCATCCTCCAGGCTTTCGATCAGCTTTTTCTTGGCAAACATCTTGGCCAGATCCATCCGGGCTGTTGTTGCATTGGGTGTGTTAAACATATATTGGGCGATATAGGTCTTCACACCCATCTTTTTGGCATTATAGGCAGCCAGATAGGCCATTACTACTGCCACTGTATCATGGGCATCCCGCAGGCTCCAGTGGTGGGATTCATTCACCTCAACAGGTACATCCCTCTCTCCATGCCATTTCATTAAATTCTGATTTTCCACTATGGAAGAAGCTAAATCCCGGGAACTCCTGCCGTCAAGTCTATTATACCAGGTAAGGGGCACTGCACACCAGGCATTTTTTATGGTATTCAATAAAAGCTCTGCCATCTTCTCCAGGTCCTGAGTCCCGCTATAGGAACGTAAAAGGGGATAATTTCCCCTGCGGGAAGCTTCATAAAGATCCCTCAAATCCTGTTCAGTCCTGATGGGTACTCCACCCGCCCCTTTTTCATCTTCATCCATTTCCTCCGGCCTGAAGAAAAACTCCTGGGCATTCTGATCAGGACCCAGAGAGATTATATCCAGAACCTTAGCTTCAGCTATCTCCTTAATTCCCTCTATTGTCTCCTCCATTGAAGGCAAACCGAAGTGATGCCTGATCAGGGGGTAGGGCCTTTTTCTATCCAATCTATCCAGAAGATTATCTCCATAATCTATGTTTTCCTCGTTATAGTCCCTTCCTTCCAGGAAGGCAATTATCTCTTCTATCTCTTCCTCACCACTGAATACTTTAGTAAAGAAATTTAGTTCCTCTACTTTTCTGGCCACAGGCACTGTGCCGCCAAAAATAAAGGTATAGGAGTCCAGGCCCCTTTCCATCACCGCGTCTTTAAGCCTGGCCGCTATATTATACCCTGTTTCTGGAGTCAGGCGGTAACCGACAGCAACCATGTATGGATCTGCCTCTGCGACAGCGTCAAGTAAATAATCAATACTGACGGCTGGACCCAAAAATTTAGTCCTGTAACCATGTTCTTCAGCCAGCCTTAAAAAATTCAGTACACCGGCAACGTGGACACAATTACCAATTGAAGCACCGATTATCAATCTTTCCATAAAGCTTCAACCCCTTCTGCCAGATTACTTTTACGAATTTACATCTCCTAACGAAATAATATCACCCAGTTTTTTCACGAATCCGAAACTAAATCCTTTATTAAGGCTCTTTCTTTGCCTGTATCCTTTATTCACCAGCTCAAGGATCTCCCTGCTGGAAAGGCCCTCCAGGCCCAATGTCTTTACAGTCCTACCTTCAGCCCGGAAATCCTTCTGGTAAACAATATTGGCCAGATCGATAACCATATCAATTGTAGGTGTTTCTACCTTACAGACCCTGGCCAGTGAAGCAATCGGTACAAGGCTCATTGGTACATCCTCAAAAACATAGCGGTGATTAATAGTCCCCGGTGCCAGGATACCCTTATATTGTTTATTATTCTGTATCAACTCATATAGGGTCCTTCCTTTTATTCCATAGGATAGGCGCAACCATTCCTTTGCCGATAATGGATCTATACCAAAGGCATATGCCACTTCCATTCTCTCCTGATCCATCTTCTCCAGAATACGGCAGATAGAAGGAGAAATCCCCTGTTGATAAAAATGAAAATCTTCCGGTGATTCAATCCAGGCCATATTCAATAAGGTTGGTGCTGGATGAAAAATAGCACCTATATTATCAAGACTGGTCTTTAAGACATTCTCTACCGGTATAAACTGTGGTAAAAATTCCTGTATATCATCGATAAAATCCCAGATCTTTTTACTGGGGAATGAAGCAATAAACACCTTTTCCTTTATCCCATATATCCTCGCTTCAGCTGGACCGATTATTCTGCTGGCAAACAAAAAGGTCTGGGTTTCGGCAATAGCTATATCTGCCTGGCAATTATGTTTTAGAAGTTCATTGTAAAATTCCAGGGCTCCGCCTGTTCGGCCCGGATTCAGGATAATAACCTGACCATCCCGCAGATAAGGGGCCATTTTCCTGGCCAGGAAACGATGCGCTACCGCAGGGGTAACCACCATAATCAAATCAGTATCCTGAATTGCCAGTTCTATTCTATTGGTAACTGTATTTAACTTTCCAAAACCATTACACAATCCAGACAGCTTTATACCACCAATTTCCTTAATGGCCGCGTATCTATCCGGGCTGCGGTTATAAAGGTTTACCTTAGCCCCTTTTAGAGCCAGATAAGCAGCCATCGCCTGCCCGCCATTACCTGCACCAAGAACTGCAACCTTCATGCACATCACCTCCAATAATCTCATAATTCAGAATTATTGAACCTAATGGGATGATACTTACAAAAAAAATCTATTCATTTTAATCTGCCATGAGCCCGGCAACAACTATTAATAAATAGATTTTATAAAGATTTATTCCTATAAAATTGTAAAAAATAAAGCATAATAATTTTATCATAAATCCTGAAATAAAACAAGAAGATTTTATAAAAAAAGACTGTAGAACGCCTCTATAGCAACTACAGTCTTTATTATTGATATAATTTAATTCTATTTATTTACCTGCCCTATAGGCTTCCCATCTTTCCTTTAACCTGCTATCCTGAAGGGTCTCCATTATATACTCTGCATACTCAGCTCCGGTAGCCCCGGTAGCCCTGCCGGTCATTACGATTTTCTTTTCATAATTTCCGCAAATATCCAGAGCCATCTGTAGACGGGTAGCTTCTTCCTGATAACCAATATGTTCTAACAGCATGGCTGCAGCCCGGATAATACTGCTAGGGTCAGCATATTGGGCCCTGCCTTCCTGGACCATCCTGGGGGCAGAACCATGGATAGCCTCAAACATGGCGTATCTTTTTCCTATATTGGCACTACCGGCTGTACCGACCCCGCCCTGAAATTCGGCAGCTTCATCGGTTAAAATATCTCCATAAAGATTAGGCAAGACAAATACCTTAAACTCCTGCCTCCGTTTTTCATCAATCAGTTTAGCAGTCATTATATCGATATACCAGTCATCCCATTCTACCTCAGGATAATCCCTGGCAATCTCTCTGGCTATATCCAGGAAAAATCCATCTGTAGTCTTGATAACATTAGCTTTGGTAACTACAGTCAGCCTATTTTTCCCACTCTTTTTCGCATGTTCAAAGGCAGCCTTAATAATCCGGTAGGAACCTTCATATGTAGTAACAGTAAAATCAATGGCCAGGTCTTCGTTGACCATGATTCCATCACTGCCCAGGGCATAGGCGCCTTCAGTATTCTCCCGGAAAAACACCCAGTCAATCCCTTCTTCCGGTACCTGTACCGGCCGGACATTAGCAAACAGATCCAGCTCTTTTCGCATGGCCACATTGGCACTTTCGATATTGGGCCAGGGGTCTCCAGCCCGCGGTGTAGTTGTAGGGCCTTTTAAAATAACATGGCATTTCTTTAATTCCGCCAGTATATCATCGGGAATAGCCTGTTTATGGCGGGCTCTATTTTCAATGGTCAAGCCGTCTATATTTTTGATTACAATCCGGCCTTCCTTAATCTCATCAGCCAGTAGAAACTCTATAATCTTCCTGGCTTCCTCAGTTATATAGGGCCCAATCCCATCTCCACCTACTATACCAATGACAATCTCATCCAGCTTATTGTAATCGATGAAATCTGCTTCAGCCTTCATTTTTTCTATCCTGGTAAATTGCTGTTCCAATAGTTTTCCGAAATGCTCCTTTGCCTTCTCGATATACTCTCTTTGCTTCAAGTCTGCTCCTCCCCTACTAAAAATTTTTTTCTGCAAATTCAAAAATATTATAACTTAATTGCTGCCTGCAGTCAAATCCACCAACTCAAATCAATTTATCCATCAATAGACTGGCTATTGAAAAATAAATCAATAATCCTGTTATATCTATAATGGTTGTTATAAAAGGCCCGGCAGCTATAGCCGGATCCGCTCCCAATCTTTTCACGATAAAAGGCATTGTAGTCCCGACAGCAGCAGAAGTTACCATAGTAAGAAACATGGACAGGCCAATGATAAAACCTAAAACTAAACTTTGCTGCCAAACTAAAGAGATCAGGCTAATTGCAACTCCAATTATTGAGGCAATAATAAATCCTACCCTTATTTCCTGCCAGAGATGGTTTTTAAAATCAGACAGACGCAATTCACCGGTGGCCAGGCCTCTTACTACTACAGTCAGGGCCTGGGTACCGACATTTCCACCCATATCCATCAGGACCGGAATAAAAAAGGCCAGTGCCAGTACTGCCTGTAAAGACTCCTCAAAACCGCTTATAACAGAACCGGCCAGTAAATCCCCGAAAAGTAAGATGAATAACCAGGGTAGCCTCTGTTTTACGGCCTGGAATACACCACCAGCCCTATCTATATCAGAAGTAACCGATATTTTATAAATATCCTCAGTCGCTTCTTCCTCAATTATATCAAGGGCATCATCTATGGTAATTACTCCTACCAATTGTTCATGCTTATTTACGACTGGAAGGGCCAGTAAATCATATTTAGACAGGAGTCTTGCCACTTCCTGCTGTTCCATATTAATAGTAACCTTAATGACATTCTCATTCATTATATCCCTTAAAACTGTATCTGGATTAGCTATAAGTAATTGGCGGACAGAAACCACGCCCACAAGCATCTTTCTCCGGTTTAAGATATATATATAATAAATCATCTCCTGTTCATGGACCAGATTCCTTATCTCTTTTATGACCTTTTCTACGGTATCATCTTCATAGAAAGCTATATATTCTGTATTCATCAGGCCGCCGGCACTTTTTTCGTCAAATTCCAGTAATTTCTGTAATTCCTCGGCCAGCTCTTTTTTCATCAGGTTCAGTACTTCTTTTACTCTCCCTACAGACATTATCCCCAGGAAATCGGCGGCATCATCGGAATACATATTGGATATTATCCCTGATAAAGTACGGGCATCATAGCTTTTTGCTATATATTTAGCTGTTTTTTCATTCACATAACTGATTATTTTAGCCTTTTCCTTATCGGTAAACCTGTCTAAAATATCCCTTATCTCATCCTTGGGTATCTCCATTAAAAATTCTGCTATATCTGCTGCATAGGCCTTTTCCAGGAAAGCATCAATAGAACCATATTCACTGATAATATAATCTTTATTCAGTAACTGGCTCATCTGCTCTCACCTCCAGTCTTCTTTTCACCTTTCCCTATTATAATAAAAAAAGCCTATTATAACAAGTTTTACAATAAAAAACTATACCTAAAATAAAAAAAGGGCGGTTTTAATTATACCGCCCCTTCTTTAAATCTATATCTTCTCTTTAAGCCTCTTCAGCCTTACGCTGGTTGATTATCTCTTCCTGTAATTTTTCAGGTACCTTATCATAATGACTGAATTCCATATCGAAATTACCATGGCCACCGGTGATGGATCTTAAGTCAATGGCATAGGTAAACATTTCTCCCTGGGGTACTTCGGCAATTATCTTTTGTTCATGACCATCCGGTTCCATACCTAAAATCCTGCCCCTCCGGGAGTTCAAATCACCCATGATATCGCCCATAAACTCTTCCGGTACCTTTACTTCCACCCGCATAATGGGCTCCAGTATTACCGGCTTAGCCTGTTCCATTCCCTTTTTAAAGGCTTTTGAGGCAGCAATTTTAAAGGCCATTTCTGAGGAGTCTACCGGGTGGTAGGAACCATCATATACTACTGCCTTAAAGTCCACTACAGGATAACCGGCCAGGACACCTTCCTGTTTTGCTTCGATAATACCTTTTTCTACTGCCGGTATATATTGATTTGGGATGGCTCCACCAAAGATTTCTTCGCCAAATTCAAAATCCTGTCCCCGTGGCAATGGTTCCATACGGATAAAGACATGACCGTATTGTCCTCTTCCACCGGATTGTTTTTTGTGCTTTTCTTCAACCTCAACTTTGGCCTGGATAGTCTCCTTATAGGCCACTTTGGGTGTTTTTGTAATAAAATCTACATCATATTTCCGCTTACAAATCTCCTTGATAATATCCAGGTGCATGGTACCCATGGCAGCAACAACCAGTTCCCTGGTTTCTGTATTATATTCAGCCTTAAAGGTTGGATCTTCTTCTGGAACCCTGTTAATGGCATTTGATATCTTCTCTTCATCAGTTTCACTGGCTGGATAAACAGCCTGGAAGTACATTGGTTTTGGAAAGTCAATTTCTGTAACCTTAATCTTTACTCCGGAGCAGATTGTATCTGAAGTTTCCAGACTATCTATTCTGGCAACTGCTCCAATTTCTCCAGGTCCAAGGTTGCTTACTTCCTCCTGTTTAGCACCATTTAACTTAAATAACTTGCCCAATTTCACTTTGGTATCTTTATCGGGAATTATAACCTCTTTATCCCTGCTTAATGTACCGGTAAGTACTTTAAAAATTGATAATTTACCAACATAGGGGTCCACCATGGTTTTACCGACAAGGGCAACTGCAGTATCTCCCTCTTTGATCTCGACTTCGACAGTTTCTCCTTCCCAGGTACCTTTAATAACACCAGTATGATTGGGAGCTGGAGTCAGTCTAAGGAGATAATCCAGCAGGACTTTTACACCGGAATTCTTTATGGCAGAACCGGCAAATACCGGAATGATTTCACCACTGGCTACCCCAATCAGGAGGCCTTCAGCTAATTCCTCAACAGTAATTTCTTCATCAGCGAAATATTTTTCCATTAAAGCCTCATCTAATTCAACAACTGATTCCAGTAATTCATGTTTATATTCCTCATAATCGCTCAAATCTACACCGGTTACTTTCTTTTCCTGCCCGCCATCAAGCTGATAGGCGACAGCCTGTAATAGGTCAATAACTCCTTTATAGCTTTCACCACTGCCATCAGGAACAGTTATTGGTACAAACTTACCCTGGAAGGTATTCTGTAATTCATCAAGAACCTTGAAGAAATCGGCTCCTTCCAGATCCATCTTGTTGACAAAAACAAATCTGGGGAGCTCATCTTTTTCCGCCATAGACCAGACATAATTTGTATTAACCTGGATTCCTGCGGTACCATCGATTAATAATACAGCACTCTCAACCATTCTAAGAGCACTGGCTACTTCGCCGCGGAAATCTGCAAAACCAGGTGTATCTATTAAATTGATGCTGTATCCTTCCCAGTTAAAAGAAAAGAAAGAATTACTGATTGAATGCTTATGGCTTTTCTCTTCAGGAGTAAAGTCAGAAGCAGTGGTACCTTTTTCAATTGAACCAGGATTAGCAATTACTCCTGCATTGTACAGAATATTCTCTGTCAGGATAGTTTTTCCCGCTCCTCCATGTGATATGAAGCAAAAGTTTCTAATTTTTTCAGTACTCATCATCAACACCAACCCTCTTTTAAATATAGTTTTGATAGGTACCCATTCTTAGAAACTTATATACTTTTATGGTTACTGTATGAATTCATGGCGTTAAATTATTCTTACCCTTATCATATATTCTAGGTAATATTTAAAATTCCTCTAATTTTTAAAAAATAAATATATGTTTTTATAATCCGGCATTATAAAATCCTTAATGGAGTAAAATCAAGGAAATCAGCACTGACCAGACGGAAATCAATTCCCCATTTTTTGCCCTCTATCCTGTTGGCATGGGCCTCTTCACCATGTAAATGGCCGTATATACACAGATTAACCTGATAATTTTCCAGCAATTCAATCAATTCATTATACTGGTGCTCTTCATTAACGGGCATGTAATGTAGCAACACTATTTTATAATCTACATTGTTGGCCAGGCTGTCCAGGGACAACTGCAACCTGATCAGTTCCCGCCTGTAAATCTTCTCATCCCTTTCAGTAAAGTATATTTTATTCGGCACTATCCAGCCCCTGCTGCCGGCAATACCAATCCGCCCAAAAGTGACACTATCATTCTGAATTAGATAACAATCCTCTGGGAAAACAGTCCTTAATTGGCCGATTTTCTGCCACCAGTAATCATGATTACCCTTAACAAAAACCTTCTGTCCCGGTAAAAGCCTGATGAAATCCAGGTCTGGCTCTAACTCTTCCATGGTAGTAGCCCAGGAAATGTCTCCAGGAAGCAAAACCAGATCTTCATCATTTACCACTTCCAGCCAGTTTTTGTAGAGGTGATAATAATGTTTTTCCCATTTTTCCCCAAATATATTCATAGGTTTATATTCTTCGGCTTTTTCCCACTCTCCTGGTACAATCCTATTTTTTAATGATAAATGCAGATCACTTATCGCAAAAACCTTCATGCCATACCACCTTTTCCTGCTTTCTATATTTCAATTTTATTTATATCATACAAAATAGTGCTAACTATATCTTAAAATATTGTTTATGATACATACTAAGATACAGGCAGGAGCAAATTATAACAACACAAATATGGAGGACCTATGTTGGAAAATATTGGTTTCGGCTATGCCTGTATCAGCTCAATAATTAAAGATTGTTCTACTGCCAGGACGGTGCCCTTAAACAGCTTCACAAAAATCAATGACGATGAAGCAAAAATCTACCGTCTGGAAACTGTAGCCAGAGAAAATCTGAAAAACACTGTCCGTTTATTATGGCATAATCTGGCTGAGGGCATAAATGTTTACCGTTTTTCTTCTCTTCTGATTCCCCTTGGTAATCATCCTCTTGGCCAAATCTGGGATTTTACTATGGTATTAAAGGAAGAACTATTAAAAATAGGCCAGATTGTCAAGGAAAACAGGATGAAAGTCAGTACACACCCGGGCCAATATACTGTTATCAATACCAACAATGAAAAAACCCTGGAAAATAGCATTCGTGACCTGATTTACCATGATAGATTATTAACAGCAATGGGCTTAAATAAGGAAGCTGTTATGGTAGTCCATGTAGGAGGTGTTTATGGCAATAAGGAAAAATCATTACAGAGATTTGTTGATAATTTCCACCTCTTACCTCCTACAGTACAGGCAAGATTAGTTATAGAAAATGATGATACTTCTTATTCCATAAAAGATGTACTGGAATTATGTAAAGAAATAAAAAGACCAATGGTACTGGATGTCCACCATCATTATTGCTATAACCAGGGTGAAAGACTGGAAGACTATCTTGCTGATATTTTTAATACTTGGAAAGATCTGGAGCGTCCACCTAAAATACATTTCTCCAGTCCTAAAAGTAAAAAGGAATACGCCAGTCATGCCGATTATATCAACGTAAATGATTTCATCAAATTTATTAAGCTGGCTCAGGGTTATACTTTCGATGTTATGATTGAAGCAAAAAAACAGGATGCCGCTCTCCTTAAATTAAGGGAAGAACTCCTGCAAAAAATCAGGTGACTTTCCAGCTTAATATATTTCCCTTTAATCCTGTTCTGATGAGCTTTCTATTACATAAAGAAGAAAGATAGGCCATAACTGTTGTTTTCAATTGAAAATATTGTTCCGGACCTGAAATATTAATTTTATATAATGAAAAAAGATCCTGTAGGAGTTCCTCGATACTTTTTTCTTCCTCCAGTAAAGTCAGGATATCCTCTTCTATCTTCTTAAACTTGTCAATATGTAAATCAACCAGACCTTCAATCTCCATTACTGGCTTGCCGTGAGCCGGAACATAGATCCTATAATCACTTCCCTTTAAATATTCCAGTGTAGCCATAAAGCCATCAAGATCAGTCAGAAAGGGCAGTTTATATCTTTCCAGTACATAATCAGAAAAAAAGGCATCTCCACAGAATAAGATATCACCAATGGCAACACCGATTTGACCAGGAGAATGACCGGCTAAATCCGGGAAAAACAGCTCTACGCCTTTGATTTCCTTCTTTTCTCCCGGATGAAGCAAGCCTGTTACCTGGGAAGGATGAACACTTTTCATTTCCAACAATGGTTTTGCTCCAGAGTAGAAACAAAAGGCCTCCAGACAGGGATTCTCTATAAAAATACTTTCTTTATAGGAGGTTAATATATCTACATTATATTTCTTCTGAATATAATTGTTACCACCACAATGGTCACGATGGGCATGAGTATTAATTATAAGGGCAGGCCTGAGATTTTTATCCAGTAATATTTGCGAAAGTTCCTGTACTTCCTCCTCTAAGCCGCTATCGATAAGTATAATTTCTTCCTCCACTCTGATAACTCCGACATTGATAAATCCATTAATCAGGCCTATATTTTCCTCAATGCTGATATATTCCACTCTTCCGGGCACCTCCCTTTTTGGCAAACTACTTATAATTAAAACATATTTATTGCCAATTGGCAACAAAAAGAGCAGGAATAAAAAAGAACTCCGGCCAGAAGGCAGGAGCTCTCCAGAAAATTTATGATAACTGATTAGTCTTTCATAATTACTCTTTGCTTACTCTCCAGAAGCCAGCTGTATTTTTTCCGGCAGAATCAGGTTCAGGATAACACCAAGGATGGCTCCCAGTCCCATACCGCTGAAACTGAACTTCCAGATATTGATACTGAGCCCGCTCAAGGCAACAATCAGGATTACAGAGATCAGGACAACATTTCTATTATTATTTAAATCAACATTATTCTCCTTCAGTGTCCTGAAACCTACAGTAGCAATGAGACCAAAGAGGAGCAAGGAAATTCCGCCTATTACAGGTGAGGGTATGGTCTGAATCAGGGCGCCGATTTTACCGATAAAACTGAAACAGACAACGAGAATAGCAGCCAGTAAAACCACAAATGGATTATATACCTTTGTTAAAATCAGGACACCGGTATTTTCACCGTAGGTGGTATTAGGTGGCCCGCCAAGGAAACCGGCTAAGGCTGTCGCTATACCATCTCCAATCAGGGTCCTGTGCAGGCCTGGCTCCTTTATAAAATCCTTACCAGTTGTCCTGCCAATAGCTTCTATATCTCCAAGATGTTCTACCATGGTAGCAATAGCCAGTGGGGCAATCAGGGTAATGGCCTTAACACCACTGCTGAAATCAGGGAAGGTAAAACCGGGTATAGCAAACCAGGCTGCTTCCCTGACCGGTGTAAAATCAACCAGTCCCTGGGTTACGGCAAAAAGATAACCTACTACAAGTCCGGCCAGAATTGGTACTAATCTTAATATACCTTTGGCAAGCAAATAGACAGCAATAACAACAGCCAGGGTAATAAAGGCAGTTAAAACATAGCGGCTCTGAAGCAGGAATAATTCCCTTTCGCCAAGGCCCTGGGCAAGGGCTGCCGGAACAGTGATATAATCTCTAATGGCGCCGGATAAGCCAAGACCGATGGTTATAATTACCGGACCAATGACTACCGGTGGTAGCAATTTGCGGAAAAATCCTGGGCCTATAATTTTTATTAAAATAGCCATTATGACATACACTAAACCCGCCACAACTACACCGGCCATAGCCTGAGGAATATTTTCCTGTACTGTCTGTCCACTCTCGTTTAATATTATGCTGGCCAGTGGTGCAATGAAGACAAATGAGGAACCCAGGTAAACAGGCACTTTGCCTTTTGTCAGGATATGAAAAACAATTGTACCAAGACCAGAAGTAAATAAGGCTACCGCTGGATCCAGGCCTGTCAACAGTGGTACCAGGATAGTGGCACCAAACATGGCAAACATATGCTGGAAGGCCAGCATGAAAACCTGATAGGCAGGTATATTTTTTTCCCTTATCTCAAGTAAATTTTCATTAGTCTGTTGAAAGAAATTCATAATTTAACCTCCTCTTTATTATAAAAAAAAACCTTTTATCCAGACTGATAAAAGGTTTATTTTCTCCTTTATCAGCCTCACAGGACTAATTTAAAAGGATAAACTATCCAATTATTTATCTTTACTGGAAAGGAGCAGGACACTGTCTTCCTCATCGATTTCCTTCAGGTTTACATTGACCACTTCATCCCTTGAAGTCGGCAGGTTTTTACCGACAAAATCTGCCCGGATAGGAAGCTCCCGGTGTCCCCGGTCTACCAGAATAGCCAGTTGAATCAGCTTCGGACGCCCTATATCCATCAGTGCATCCAGGGCAGCCCTGACTGTTCTTCCAGTATAAAGGACATCATCAACCAGGACAACCTTCCTGTCATTGATATCAAAGGGTATTTCCGTTCTATGAACAATAGGTTGCTGTGCAATCAGGGATAAATCATCCCGATATAAGGTTATATCCAGGATTCCTACCGGTACCTCTACTCCTTCAAATTCCTTAATCCGCTCCGATAGGCGCTGGGCCAGTGGCACACCCCTGGTTTTTATGCCTACGATAACCAGATCTTCAGTGCCCTTATTCTTCTCCACAATCTCATGGGCAATTCTTGTAATCGCCCGCCGGATTCCGTCCTCATCAATAATCATCTTCTTAAAACTTAATTCCTTTTCCATATACCTCTCCTTTCTTCAGGTTCGCCAGGAAGAAAAAACTCCTTGCCTGTGAGCAAGGAGTCAGTATAATTATAGCCGTCTTCCTTATTAGCCTCACAGGACTAATTTAAAAGAACCTTTTCTATTCTTTATAACTATAACAGATTACTATAGGCCTGTCAAGTATTTTTTAATATTTTTAATGCCGATAAAAAATCTTCCGGTAATGGTGCTTCAAATTCCATCCATTCCCCACTACGGGGATGCCTGAAACCCAGGATATAGGCATGGAGTAATTGTCTCTCTACAGACAGTATATTTTGCTTTCCTACTCTGCCGTATTTTTCATCACCCAGGATGGGGTGGCCCAGATAGGATAAATGAACCCGGATCTGGTGTGTCCTCCCGGTCTCCAATTTCACTTCCAGGTATGTATAATTCCCTAACCTTTCCAGCACCCTGAAATGGGAGATGGCCTCCTTGCTATTCCGCTCTATTACAGCCATCCTCTTCCTTTCCCTGGGGTCTCTGCCTATAGGCGCATCGATAACGCCTTCATTATAGGGCAGGCTGCCTTTAACTATTGTATGATAAATTTTTAATACTTTTCTCTGTTTAAACTCCTCCACCAATTTCCTGTGGCTCTGGTCATCTTTAGCCACAACAATTACCCCGGAGGTATCCTTATCCAGGCGGTGGACTATCCCTGGCCTTTTTACACCGTTTATACCTGATAATTTATCTGTATAGGCCAGCAATCCATTGACCAGGGTATTTTCCAGATTACCTGGTGCAGGATGGACAGGTAACCCGGGAGGTTTATTGACAACAATAATACAGTCATCTTCATAGATTATCTCCAGGTCCATTTTCACCGCTTTAATTTCAGCTTCCCGGGCTTCCGGTATTATTATCTGTATTAGATCATCTTTCCTGACCTTATAACTTCCTTTTTCCGCATTCCCATTTACAGTAACCATATTTTCACTGATCAGTTTTTGAATATAGGAACGGGAGAGTTCTTTACACTTGCTGGAAAGGAATTTATCCAGCCTCTCCCCCTGCTCTAATTCTTGTATGAGAAAACTACTCTCCCTCATCAGTATCACCCTCAGACTTCCAGATAGATATGATTAGCAGGCCAGCACCTATATTGATCAGGATATCTGCCAGATTAAAAACAGGCCAGATCCGGAAATCCAGATAATCGATGACATACGAAAGCCTGACCCGGTCCAGCAAGTTGCCCAGGGCTCCGGCAAATAGAAAAACCATGGCAGCATCCCTTAAGATGCTCTTCCTGCTCCTATATCTATAAATGATTAAAACTATTAAGATTATTATACTGATAATAATCAAAAACCTTTGTTTTCCGGCAAATATGCCAAAACCTGCTCCGGTATTTCTGACATAGGTCAAATGAAAAATACCATCGATTATAGGCAAAGATTCACCTGGAAAAAAATTTTTATCAATCAGTCCTTTTATCCATTGGTCCATTAAAACCAGCAATAATATCAGTAAATAGAACATTTTTATACCCCTGTAACATTGTAGCACAATGCCAATAACAAAACAAGAAGAGGAAGCATATTAGCCTAGTCGTTAGTCTCACCTTTAATACCTGTAAAACTGCTTTTTCTTTTTCCTGCATCCTCCAGGTCTTCGATTTCATCATCAATGATAGTATCTTCAATTCCCACAGCGCCAATTATTTCATCCATTTCCAGAAAGACTTCTTCTTCAGAATCAGATACTGCTTTTGAATCAGGTTCACTGGAAGTTCCGTATTGGGCTACATCCTGCCAGGCATCCTCTGCATCATAAATCACCACATCATTTTCATCATCAATCCCCCAGAAAGGAGGATTCAGGACCTCTTCTTCAATGGGTCTCTCCCTGCTACCACTCAGTTCCTCTTCAAGCTTTTTACATTCTGCACAGAATATCGTATAGGGCACTACTTCCAGCCTCTCCTCACTTATTTCATCACCACATCTCTGGCAAATACCATAACTACCAGCACTTATTTTCTCAAGGGCTGCTTCTATCTCTGACAGGAGAATTAAGGCATTATCTTTTAAACCCAGGTCCTTAGCCCGCTCAAAGGTCTCAGTCCCCAGATCACCAGGATGATTATCATAGGCAGAAAGCTCATTTATCGCCTCCCGTTGGCTCATTCTCTGTTCCCTCTCTATGCTCTCTATCTGCTCTTCCAGTCTCTTCTTTTCAGTCAGTAAGATTTCTTTATATTTCTGTAATTTACTTTTTTCCATAAACAGTCTTTTCCTCCGTTTTTGATATTTATTCAGGTTCAATCTGTATTTTTCTTATATATGGACATCTTTAGATAAATATAGTAAATTATAGGTATGTTTCGACAATCTTGATAATCCTGGCCACAAATTCGGCAATCAGGGGAATATTGGATTCGGCCAGATCCAGTAAGATAATTAAGAATATAGCTCCCAGCACAGTGGCTCCAATCGCTATCCCCAGGCCCCTGGCCAGTCCGGAAACAAAATTAATCACCAGCATCCGCCGGGGTGAACGGACCATCTCAATGTATTCAGCCAGATTAAGGCCCTGGATCCACTCAGAGATTTCCTCCAGTTTTTTCATAATCTCATCTCTTTCCTCTTCTTTCATTACTGGCACCTACCTGTTTTTCCTATAAAATTAGTATAGTTAAAAAAAAGTTTAATATACTGATTTAAAAATAAAAACCCTTAACGCTTCCTGCACGTTAAGGGTTCTCTTCCTTTAATCCTATAAAGCCATTATTCCCACAGGGCCATTTTCTCATAATGTTTATATAGGGCATGAAAGCGGCCACTATAATTTTTTTTCCAGGGCTTTTTCTTTCCACAGAAATGTATGATTACAGTATCTTTGATAACACGATCCATGTCCCATTCATCATCCATAAATTTATAATAACGGTAATACCTGGCGTCATAGTTATATAGTTTTTCATCCAGACTTTTAATCTGTTTGGAATAAAGACAATTTAAAATATCCTGATCCGGCATAATCAATTTTTTATGATTTTTTTCTACAAACTCAAAGATCTTTTTTTCATTAATAATTTGACGTTGTAATTCCAGATTCATTAAAAGAACCCCGGAATTATAATAGGCGTCAATATCGTAAGGCATCA
>JANWJZ010000002.1 GCA_025451675.1 Halanaerobiales bacterium
AGATGGTAATGCCTGGAGATAACATCGAAATGCGTGCCAAACTGATTACTCCGATTGCTATGGAAGAAGGATTACGTTTTGCTATCCGTGAGGGTGGCCGTACTGTAGGTGCTGGTGTTGTAACCCAAATTATTGAGTAAGAATCAATAGAAAAAGCGAGGAGCTTTTCTCCTCTCTTTTTCTATGTATCCTATATAATTGTCATCAATGAAGGAGGGAAGATGATGGCTAAACATGAAAGAATTCGTATCCGTTTGAAGGCTTATGAACATGATTTGCTGGATCAATCAGCACAGAAAATTGTTGATACAGCACAGAGAACCGGGGCACATGTCTCGGGACCTATACCACTTCCCACTGAAAAGGAAGTATTTACAGTTCTCAGATCCCCTCATGTTCATAAAGATTCCCGGGAACAGTTCGAGATGAGAACTCATAAAAGGTTAATTGATATCATTAATCCAAGTCCGAAGACTGTCGATGCATTGATGAGATTAGACTTACCGGCAGGAGTGAATATAGAGATTAAGTTATAATTAGACAGGAGGTGTTTCAGCGATGGGCAAAGGATTAATTGGCAAGAAATTAGGTATGACCCAGGTTTTTAAGGATGATGGTACACTCGTTCCCGTAACTGTGATTCAGGCTGGCCCCAATGTTGTAGTCCAGAAAAAAACTGAAGAAACAGATGGTTATAATGCCTTACAACTGGGCTTTGAAGATAAAAAAGAATTTCGTACCAATAAACCATTAAAGGGCCATTTTAAAAGAGCAGGAGTTTCACCAAAGAAACATTTAGTTGAATTCAGAGATTTCCCGGAAGACCTTAAAGAAGGTGACGAAATTACCGTTGATATATTCGCAGAAGGTGAGTTGGTTGACGTAACCGGCACTTCCAAAGGAAAGGGATTTGCAGGTACAATTAAACGTCACAACTTTGCCCGGGGTCCGATGAGCCACGGTTCCAAAAGTCACCGGATACCTGGTTCCATCGGTGCAGTGAATGCAGCCAGGGTTTTTAAAGGACAAAAGATGGCTGGCAGAATGGGAAACGAGCGGGTTACTGTACAGAACCTGGAAATCGTTAAAATTGATAAAGAGAAAAATCTCATACTGGTAAAGGGTGCTGTACCAGGAGTAAGAAATAGTATCGTATATATTAAGGAAGCTGTAAAGGCTTAAATATGGTATAGAAAGGAGGCTTTATCATGCCACAGGCAATAAAGTATGATATAAGCGGCAAAGAGCTTGGTAATGTTGATTTACCGGAAAGTGTATTTAGCGAAAAAGTCAATGAACATGCAGTACACCAGGTTGTTGTCGCACAACTGGCCAATATACGTCGAGGTACTGCTTCTACAAAAACAAGGGGAGAAGTAAGCGGTGGTGGAAAAAAACCATGGCGGCAGAAAGGAACCGGTAGGGCAAGACATGGTAGTATCCGTTCTCCTCTCTGGGTAGGTGGTGGAGTCGTATTTGGACCAAAACCACGTGCCTATGATAAAAAGGTACCCAGAAAAGTCAAGAAATTAGCCTTGAGATCTATCTTAACCCACAAACTGGAGACAGGAAACCTCATTGTTCTGGAGGAACTGAAATTCGACAAACCAAAAACCAGTCAGATGGTTGAGGTTTTACGCAACCTGGAGTTGTACGGAGCTAAAGTAGTAATTGTAATACCGGAAAAAGATAAAAATGTATATTTATCAGCCCGTAATATACCAGGTGTAAAAACCCTTGTTGTAGATGCACTGAATGCCTATGATTTATTAGATAATGACTATCTTATTATCGTTAATGAGGCTATTGAAAAGATCGAGGAGGTGTTGACCAGATGAAGGATCCAAGAGATATAATCATTGCTCCCATCATCTCCGAAAAAAGCATAGCAATGATTGAAGAAAACAACACCTATACCTTTAAAGTAGACAAAAATGCCAATAAGATAGAAATTAGAAAAGCCATTGAAGAGATTTTTAATGTAAATGTCGTACAGGTAAATACAGTCAATATGAAAGGCAAGACAAGGCGTCTGGGTTACAATATGGGTAAAAGACCAGACTGGAAGAAAGCCATGGTGAAACTTGCCGAAGGTAACAGAATAGAAATATTTGAAGGACTTTAATTAAACTTGGATAGGAGGGAAAGAGATGGCCGTTAAAAAGTTTAAACCCACCACTCCTTCCAGACGGTTCATGACGGTTTCCACTTTCGACGAAATTACCAAAACCGAACCCGAGAAGAGTCTTCTGGCTCCTCTCAAAAAAACTGGTGGACGTAATGTGAATGGTCGAGTTACTATCCGTCATCGGGGTGGAGGACATAAGCGTCGCTATCGTATTATAGATTTTAAGAGAGATAAGGATGGAGTACCGGCAAAGGTTGCCAGTATAGAATATGATCCAAACCGTTCTGCAAGAATTGCTTTATTACATTATTTTGATGGAGAAAAAAGATATATTCTTGCCCCTGACAAACTACAGGTAGGAGATATTGTCCAATCAGGTCCAGAAGCAGACATCAAACCAGGAAATGCACTAAAATTAAGCGATATCCCAGTAGGTACCATTGTTCATAATATAGAATTACAGCCTGGTAAAGGTGGTCAGCTGGCCAGATCAGCTGGAACTATGGCTCAGTTACTGGCTAAAGAGGGCAAATATGCTCATCTGAGACTGCCATCCGGTGAAGTGAGGCTGGTCAGGCTGGAATGTAAAGCTACTGTAGGTCAGGTTGGTAATTTAGAACATGAGAATGTTTCTGTAGGTAAGGCTGGCCGTAAACGCTGGTTAGGCAGAAGGCCAAAAGTGCGCGGTGTTGTAATGAATCCAGTAGACCATCCACATGGTGGTGGTGAAGGAAAGTCACCGGCAGGCCGCCATCCAGTTACACCCTGGGGTCAGATTACCCTTGGTAAGAGAACACGGAAACGGAAAAAATATTCCAATAAATATATTGTTCGTTCACGGCATGCTAAGAAACGCTAGGAAGGAGGGGTTATTTTGGGTAGGTCTTTAAAGAAGGGCCCTTTTGTAGAGGAAAGTTTAATGAAAAAAATCAGAGAGATGAACAAGACTGGTAAAAAGTCTGTAATAAAAACCTGGTCCAGGAGTTCAATGATTGTTCCGGAAATGGTTGGCCATACTATTGCCGTACACGATGGACAGAAACATGTTCCTGTTTATATCACTGAGGATATGGTTGGCCATAAATTAGGTGAATTTGCTCCTACCAGGAAATTTAGAGGACACGGAAATCACACAGAACGTTCCACAGCATTGAAATAAATGAATGATTATCTGTAAAGGAGGGTTTATGATGGAAGCTAAAGCCCATGCCAAATATATCCGGATCTCTCCCAGAAAAGCCAGGCAAGTAATGGATTTAATCAGGGGAAAGAGTGTGGCAGAAGCTTATGCCATTTTAAAGAATACACCCAAAAAAGCTTCTGGCTTAATAGAAAAAGTTCTGCGCTCTGCTGTAGCAAATGCAGAGAATAATTATGGCATGATAGCTGATGATTTATATGTCAAAGAGGCCTATGTAAATGAAGGTCCAATGATGAAAAGATGGAGACCTCGTGCACATGGAATGGCCAGTCCGATCCGGAAACGCACAAGCCATCTATCCGTAGTAGTAAGTGAAAGAGAGGAAAATCAGTAAAAGGAGGGATAAATTTGGGTCAGAAAGTAGATCCCCGTGGATTACGTGTGGGAATAATCAGAGATTGGGACGCTAAATGGTATGCTGATAAGAAAAACTTCGCCGATTTACTAAATGAAGATTTATGGATTCGTGATTATATAAAAAAGAAACTGTATGATGCCGGAATTGCACGTGTAGTGATAGAAAGAGCTGCAAACAACGTAAAACTGGATATCTATACAGCCAGACCTGGAATGGTAATTGGACGTGGTGGTTCAGAGGTAGATAGTTTACGGCAATATTTAGAGCACAAAACTGGCCGCAAGGTGCAAATAAATGTAGTAGAAGTGGAAAACCCGGATCTGGATGCCCAACTGGTGGCCGAGAACATTGCTTCACAGCTGGAAAGGAGAGTTTCTTTCCGTAGAGCCATGAAACAGGCCATGGGTAGGGCCATGCGGGCTGGAGCTGAAGGATTTAAAGTTCAGTGCAGCGGAAGGCTGGGCGGAGCAGAAATGGCCAGAAGTGAAGGTTATAGTGAGGGAAGTGTACCCCTGCATACATTAAGGGCTGATATAGATTACGGTTTTGCAGAGGCATTTACCACCTACGGAAAAATCGGCGTTAAAGTCTGGATAAATAAAGGCGAAGTATTACCTGAAGTTCAGAATAAATGATAGAAAACTGTCGATAGAAAGGAGGCCTTTAGATGCTGATACCAAAGAGAGTGAAATATCGTAAGCAACAAAGAGGTCGTATGAAAGGAAAAGCAATACGCGGAACCGAGATAACTTATGGTGAATATGGATTACAGGCCCTGGAACCGGCCTGGATTACCAATAGACAGATAGAGGCTGCCCGTGTTGCCATGACAAGGTATATAAGAAGAGGCGGGAAAGTCTGGATTAAGATCTTCCCTGACAAGCCAGTTACAGCCCATCCTGCAGAAACACGAATGGGTAAAGGTAAAGGTAATCCAGAAAAATGGGTTGCTGTTGTTAAACCTGGAAGGATCATGTTTGAACTGGCCGGTGTTAGTGAAGAAAGAGCCAGAGAAGCTATGAGGCTGGCAGCTCATAAGTTACCCATCAAAACCCGTTTTGTGAAAAGAGAAGAGATGGATGGTGATTCTAGTGAGAGCTGATGAATTAAGGAAGATGACAGAAGTTGAACTGGCGGAGAAGTTAAAAGAGTTTAAGGAAGAATTATTTAACCTGAGGTTTCAACATGCAACTACCCAATTAGATAATCCTATGCGGATCAAAGAGGTAAAGAGGAATATTGCCAGAATCAAAACTATCCTGCGGGAAAAGGAATTGAATATTAAGAGAGCATAGGAAGGAGGTCCAAGATGGCTGAAAGAAATAAGCGAAAAGAGCGAGTTGGAATTGTAGTAAGCGATAAGATGGATAAAACTGTCACCGTCGCTGTTGAAAGAAGAACAAGACATCCTTTATATAAAAAGACTATAATTAAAACCGCTAAATTTAAAGCACACGATGAAAACAATGAGTGCAAAGAAGGGGATCTTGTACGGATTATGGAGACACGTCCCTTAAGCAAAACAAAAAGATGGAGAGTTGTTGAAATTATAGAGAAAGCAAAATAGTTTTCTGCTGGGAAAGGGGGATTACGATGATTCAGCAAGAAAGCCGTTTAAAGGTAGCTGATAATTCCGGTGCACGGGAATTACTCTGCATAAAAGTTCTGGGTGGTTCACGTAGAAAATATGCCAGTGTAGGAGATGTAATCGTAGCTACAGTTAAAGAGGCTATACCAGGTGGTGTAGTTAAAAAAGGTGATGTAGTCCGGGCAGTAATAGTCAGGACCAAGAAAGAGATCAAAAGGCCTGATGGTTCTTATATAAAGTTTGATGAAAACGCTGCTGTGATAATCGATAAGGGGAACAATCCCCGGGGAACCCGTATTTTTGGCCCTGTGGCACGAGAATTAAGAGAGAAAAATTATATGAAAATAATCTCCTTGGCACCTGAGGTTCTGTAAAGGGGGGAGAATCATGAGAAAAATAAAAAAAGGTGATACTGTAGAGGTTATTGCTGGCAAAGATAAGGGAAAACGCGGCAAGGTCTTAAAGGTTCAACCAAAAACCAATCGTGTTATCGTTGAAGGAGTAAATATTTTACACCGTCATATGAGAGCAAGCCAGGAGATGCCACAGGGTGGAATTGTGAAAATGGAAGGGCCTATTCATATCTCCAATGTTCAGCTGGTCTGTCCCCGTTGTGATCAGAAAGCCAGGGTAGGGATCAGCCTTCTGGATGATGGAAATAAAGTCAGAGTTTGTAAAAAATGTGGCGAAGCTGTAGATAAGTAAGGAAAGGGGGTTATAGTCAATGGCGGTATTGGCTACTGCATATAAAGATGAAATAGTTCCAAAAATGATGGAAAAATTTAATTATGATAGTGTAATGGCTGTTCCAAAAATAGATAAGATTGTATTAAATGTTGGCTTGGGAGAAGCTAAAGATAACCAGAAATTACTGGATAGTGTAGTGGAAGAAATATCATTGATCACAGGCCAGAAGCCCGTAGTAACCAGGGCAAAAAAATCAGTTTCTAATTTCAGGCTGCGTGAAGGTATGCCGGTAGGTGTAAAGGTAACCCTGAGAGGAGAACTGATGTGGGAGTTTCTCTACAAATTAATTAATATTACCTTACCCAGAATCAGGGACTTCCGGGGAGTTTCTCCTAAATCTTTCGATGGCAGAGGCAATTATAACCTGGGAATCAGGGAACAGATCGTATTTCCGGAAATCAACATTGATAAGATTGAAAAAATCCACGGTCTGGAAATCACAATTGTCACCACAGCAGAAACCGATGAAGAAGCCTATGAACTTCTTAAGCTAATGGGAATGCCGTTCCGTGAGCAATAATAAAAGGAGGTATATAGATAGTGGCTCGTAAAGCATTAATAGAGAAAGCCAATAGAAAACCTAAGTATTCCACACGTGCCGTTAACAGATGCCAGCGTTGTGGAAGGCCTAGAGCATATATTCGTAAATTTGCCCTGTGTCGAATTTGTTTCCGTGAACTGGCTCACAAGGGCCAAATACCTGGTGTTAAGAAAGCCAGTTGGTAAAATGGAAGGAGGTTGGAAAAGTGAATGTAACTGATCCTATTGCTGATATGTTAACCCGGATTCGTAATGCAAATAATGCCTATAAAGATGTCGTAAACATGCCTGCATCC
Organism: Halanaerobiales bacterium; assembly: GCA_025451675.1. Lineage (GTDB taxonomy): Bacteria > Bacillota > Halanaerobiia > Halanaerobiales > DTU029 > DTU029. The sequence goes on from JANWJZ010000002.1 coordinate 6,859, forward strand.
AAAATGAAGATCAGTATAGCTGAAATCTTAAAGGAAGAAGGCTTTATCTCTGATTACAAGATCGTTGAAAGCTATCCCCAAAACACTCTGCGCATCTATCTGAAGTACGGGGAAAATAATGAGAGGGTTATTACTGGACTGAAAAGGATTAGTAAGCCTGGTCTGCGGGTCTATGCCAAAAAAGATGAGGTCCCCAGAGTATTAGGCGGCCTGGGTATTGCCATAATCTCCACCTCAATGGGCATTGTTTCTGACAAAACAGCCAGAAAAAATGGTGTTGGCGGAGAAGTAATCTGTTATGTCTGGTAAAGAGAAGCAGGTAGCAGGCCCGGGTATCCTCAATATAGAAATTAAATCCGCTTTATGGAGGTGAAGAGAATGTCACGAATTGGAAAAATGCCAATTGATATTCCAGAAAAAGTTGAAGTTAAGATAGATGGGAACAGTGTAACTGTTAAAGGACCAAAGGGTGAATTAAGCAGGGAATTTAGTCCGTTGATCAATATTGAGCTAGTGGATAATCAAATTCTGCTCAGCAGAAAAGAAGAAACAATGGAAGCCAATTCGATGCATGGATTAAGCAGGAGTCTCCTGCAGAATATGGTTACTGGTGTGACCGAAGGATATGAAAAGAAATTGGAAATGGTAGGGGTTGGATATAGTGCCAGGGTAGAAGGTAAAAACCTGGTACTGGAAATTGGCTATTCCCATCCTGTTACAATTGAAGCAGAAGATAATATTGAGTTTGAAGTAGAAAGAAATACCCGTATAACCGTAAGGGGTATTGATAAGCAGAAGGTTGGAGCAGTGGCTGCCAAAATCAGGGCTGTACGTGAGCCTGAGCCATACAAAGGCAAGGGTATTAAATATATCGACGAGCATATCAGAAGAAAAGTCGGTAAAACCGGTTAATAGAAGGGAGTGAATGGTATGGATAAAAGAGTCAGTAGAAAAAGACGCCATTATCGTGTCAGAAAAAAGATTGTTGGAACTCCAGAAAGACCAAGAGTTAATGTTTACCGTAGTTTAAACAATATCTATGTACAAATCATTGATGACCTTTCCGGCCATACCCTGGTTTCTGCTTCTACCCTTGAACCGGCTATCAGAGAGACTTTGAAATATGGTGGGAATAAAGAAGCTGCCAGAAAAGTCGGGGAAATATTGGGAGAAAGAGCTCTGGAAAAGGGTATTAAGGATGTAGTCTTTGACCGTGGTGGATATAAATATCATGGAAGAGTTAAAGAAGTTGCTGAAGCATTACGTGAAAAGGGATTGAATTTCTAAAGAGAAGGAGGCGAATCCATGAAAAATATCGATCCAGACAAGTTAGAATTGGAAGAACGGGTAGTCAGTATAAATAGAGTTGCCAAAGTAGTTAAAGGTGGCCGCAACTTTAACTTCAGTGCACTGGTAGTAGTTGGTGACAAAGAAGGCCGTGTTGGCGCCGGATTGGGTAAAGCCAACGAAGTACCGGAAGCAATCCGCAAAGGGATTGAAGATGCCAAAAAGAATATGATTGAAGTACCAATTGTAGATACAACAATTCCCCACGAAATAATCGGTGAATATGGTGCAGGCACAGTACTTTTAAAACCAGCTGCTCCCGGTACCGGAGTTATTGCTGGGGGTCCAGTGCGAGCTGTAGTCGAGCTGGCTGGAATCAACAACATATTAACCAAGTCATTGGGTTCCAATAATCCAATTAATGTGGTTAATGCCACCATTGAAGCTTTAAAGAATTTAAAGAAAGCAGAAGAAGTTGCCAAACTTAGAGGTAAAACTGTAGAAGAAATCCTGGAATAAGCTGAGATTAATTAAGGAGGTGGACTGGATGAAATTACATGAATTAAGACCTGAAGAAGGCTCCAGAAAAAGAAAGTTACGCAGAGGCCGTGGTGACGGTTCAGGCAGAGGTAATACTTCAGGACGAGGCCAAAAGGGTCAGAATGCCCGGTCCGGTGGAGGTGTGAGGCCTACCTTTGAAGGAGGGCAGACTCCTTTATTCAGGCGTATACCCAAGAGAGGCTTCAATAATCCCTTCAAAAAAGTATATAATGAGATAAATCTTTATCAACTAAATAGATTTGAAGCAAATGAAGTAGTTACCCTGGAAAAACTGCAGGAAGTAGGACTTATTGACAGGCCGGCTAAGGATGGTCTGAAAATCCTGGGAGATGGAGATATAAAGAAGGCTTTACATGTTCAGGCTAATGCATTTACTAAGTCAGCAAAGGAAAAAATAGAGGCTGCTGGCGGAAAGGCTGAGGTGATTTAGGTGTTATCAGCACTGCGGAATGCCTTCAAAGTGAAGGAATTGCGGAACAGGATACTCTTTGTACTGGCTATGATGCTTGTTTACCGGGTAGGTTCTTATATCCCTGTACCCGGTGTTGACCTTTCCGTATACAAAGAGATTCTGTTTGAAGGTGCCGGCGGAGATATCTTTTCTTTTCTTGACCTCTTTGCCGGTGGGGCCCTGAGCAATTTTACGGTTTTCGCCATGGGTATATCACCATATATCACTGCTTCAATTATTATTCAGCTACTGGGTGGTGTAGTACCTTATTTTCAGGAATTACAGAAACAGGGACCGGAAGGAAGAAAAAAACTGGTTCAGTATACCAGATACGGGACTATAATACTCGGTTTAGTGCAGGCAATTGGTATCACCATAGCAATCAAATCTGCAGTTATAAATCAAAACTTTTTCAATTTACTCTTGATAGTAGTCAGCCTGACAGCAGGTACTGCTTTTTTAATGTGGTTAGGTGAATTGATCACAGAAAAAGGAATCGGTAATGGAATTTCAATTATCATCTTTACTTCCATACTGGCCCGTTTTCCCAGCGACATTAGCAGGATGATTGCCCTTGCCAGGGCTGGAGATATCAGCTTCATTAATATATTTGTCTTTTTAGTTCTGGCTGTAGTGATAATTGCAGGAGTAATCTTTATTGAGCTGGGTGAAAGGCGGATTCCTGTACAATATTCCAAGAGAATTGTGGGCAGAAAGGTATATGGCGGTCGGAATACTCATATACCTATGAAGATTAACCAGGCTGGTGTTATACCGGTTATCTTTGCTTCTTCTTTACTGATGTTTCCTGCCGTTATAGCCCAGTTAATTCCCGCAAAATTCTTCCAGACCCTGGCCGGTTGGTTATCACCGGGTCATCCGGTATATATAATTTTATATGCTGCGCTAATCTTTTTCTTTACCTATTTCTGGACTGCATTTACCTTTAATCCAGAAGAATTGGCAGAAAACATGCAGAAATATGGTGGTTTTATCCCGGGTATCCGCCCCGGTAAGGCAACAGAGAAATATTTAGATAAGATATTGGTCAGGATAACTTTAGCCGGTTCCCTGTTCTTGACGGTAATTGCTCTCTTACCATATTTGTTTACAGCAATTACAAAAGTCAGTATAAGTTTTGGTGGAACTTCCATCCTGATTATGACCGGTGTGGCCCTTGAGACAATGAAGCAACTGGAATCACATCTGTTGCTAAGGCATTATGAAGGATTCTTGAAGTAAAAAACGGAGGAGGGGGGGATAGATGTGAACCTAATTTTATTAGGTTTACCTGGTGCTGGAAAAGGAACACAGGCAAAAAAGATCAGCCAGGAATATAATCTACCCCACATTGCTACAGGAGATATTCTCAGGCTTATAGCTGAGGAAGAAACACCGTTAGGTGTAAGGATTAAGGAGTATCTTGATAAGGGTCAACTGGTTCCTGATGAAGATGCAATCATGATCTTGAAAGAAGAATTAAAAAAAATTGATCTCAGTAAAGGTTTTGTTCTGGATGGTTTTCCCAGGACAGTATATCAGGCCAAAGTTTTAAAAGAAATGCTGGCAGAAATGAATACACAGATAGATAGAGCTTTTTATATTGAAGCAGACCCGGAAAAGATAATAGAAAGGATCGCAGGCAGGCGAGTATGTTTAAATTGTGGCCATAGTTACCACATTAAGTATAATCCCCCTGAACAACCGGGAATCTGTGATTACTGTGGTGAAGAATTGGTACTTCGCAGTGATGATAAAGAAGAAACTGTACGGAAAAGGATCCAGATTCAGCTGGACGAACTAAAAAAAATCACCGATTATTTTCAGGAGGAAGAGATTTTAGAGGTAATAAGCGGAGGAAGTATAGAGGAAATCTATGCAGAAATAAAAAAAGCCATTGAGGGTGAATCTTAATGATAATTTTAAAATCTCCTCGGGAATTAGAAAAAATGAGAGCCGCCAATAAAATTGTAGCAGAGACCCACGCCTTTCTGTCCGAGCATCTGGTCCCTGGAATAAGCACAGCTGAGCTGGACCGCCTGGGCGAAGAGTTTATCAGAAAAGCAGGCGGAGTCCCTTCCTTTAAAGGATATCATGGCTATCCAGCTGCACTGTGTATTTCCATCAATGAGGAAGTGGTCCACGGGATTCCCAGTAATAGGAGGATAATCGAAGAGGGGGATCTGGTCAGTATAGATATTGGCGTTTATTATGATGGTTTTCATGGGGATGCAGCCCGCTCCTACGGTATAGGCAGGATTTCTGAAGAGGCAGCCAGATTATTGCAGGTAACAGAAGAATCTTTCTTTAAAGGCCTGGAAAAAGCCTTTATCGGGAATAGATTATCGGATATTTCCCATGCCATTCAGAAACATGCTGAAAGTAACGGTTTTTCAGTAGTGAGAGATTATGTCGGCCACGGGATTGGCCGGGAAATGCATGAAGCTCCCCAGGTTCCGAATTTTGGTAAGCCAAATAGAGGCCCTCTTTTGAAAGCTGGTATGACCCTTGCTATTGAACCTATGATAAATGCTGGAACTTATCAGGTGAAAACCCTGGATGACGGCTGGACTGTTGTAACCAGAGATGGCAAACCTTCTGCTCATTATGAAAATACCATTGCCATTACTGAAAAGGGTCCAGAAATACTGAGCAGAATCTGAAGCGAAGCTTATTGTAATGGACTTTGAAATTATGATATAATATCCAGGAGTGAAAGTGTATGGTTAATCCATATCGTACAGGAGAACTTGTGGTTTCCAGGGCCGGCAGGGATTCCGGTAAATACTATCTCGTAGTTGGCCGGGAAAACGAAAATTATGTAAAAATAGCAAATGGTGCTACCAGAAAAATTGAAAATCCGAAAAGGAAAAATATAAAACACCTTCGTTCAACAGGTGTTATTTATGAGGAGCTTGCTATCTGGCTGGAAAATAAAAAAAAGATCCGCAATGAGGATCTAAAGAGGTTTATAAAAAATTATGAAAAAAACGAGGAGGCTAAGTGACTCTATGGCTAAGGAAGAACCTATTGAAGTTCAGGGAACAGTTGTGGAACCCCTTCCTAATGCAATGTTCAGGGTAGAACTGGAAAATGGGCACAAAGTGCTGGCTCATGTCTCAGGAAAGATGAGAATGAATTTTATTAGAATATTACCAGGAGATAAGGTAACAATTGAACTATCACCTTATGATTTAACCAGGGGTAGGATCACTTATCGTCATAAAAATTAATTGTTTAATTCAAAAAAGAGGGGTGAGTAAGATACGATGAAGGTAAGACCATCAGTGAAACCTATCTGCGATAAATGCAAGGTTATCAGGCGCAAAGGTAGAGTAATGGTTATCTGTGAGAACCCCAAGCATAAGCAGCGTCAGGGATAATGATAAAGAGGAACTGCAGCTTATTGAAAATCAATTTGCTATTCAGTTAATACAAGTGGAGGTGAACTTTTTTGGCACGTATAGAAGGTGTTGATTTACCGCGTAATAAACGTATTGAGATTGGTCTGACATATATATATGGAATTGGGCGTTCCAGATCAAAACAAATACTGGAGGCAACAGGAATTAATCCAGACACAAGAGTTAAGGACCTGACCGAAGCTGAGATTGCAAAACTGAGAGAAGAAGTTAGCAAATATCAGGTTGAAGGAGATCTTAGACGTGAAGTCAGGGCGAATATTAAACGTCTGATGGATATAGGGTGTTACCGCGGCTTAAGACATAGAAGAGGGCTCCCTGTTAGAGGGCAGAGAACCAAGACCAATGCCCGTACACGCAAGGGTCCGAAGAAAACTGTTGGTGTAAGAAGGAAAAAATAATAAACTGTAAGGAGGTATATGGATGGCTAAGGGAAAAAGGAGCAGCAGGGTTAGAAGAAAGAAAGTTAAACGTAATATAGATAAAGGGCAAGCCCATATCAGATCAACCTTTAATAATACAATTGTTTCAATAACTGATGAGCAGGGTAATATCATTGCCTGGTCCAGTGCCGGTAAAGTCGGCTATAAAGGCTCCCGGAAAAGCACACCGTTTGCTGCCCAGCTTGCTGCTGAAGATGCTGCCAAGCAGGCCATGGAGCAAGGTGTAAAAGAAGTAGAAATCTATGTAAAAGGCCCAGGTTCTGGTAGAGAATCTGCTATCCGGACATTACAGGCTGCCGGTTTAAATGTTAGTTTGATAAAAGACGTTACACCTATTCCCCATAATGGGTGTAGGCCACCGAAAAGACGCCGTGTTTAGTTTAAAAATGTTAATTTATGTATATAATTAAAATGGAGGTGTAAGAATGGCAAGATATCGTGGTTCTGTATGTAAAATATGCCGCCGCGAAGGGGAAAAATTGTATCTAAAAGGAGAACGTTGCTATACAGATAAATGCCCTGTTGAAAGGCGTCCTTACGCACCGGGTCAACATGGTAAAGATAGAAGAGGTAAACCATCTGAATATGGAATACAGTTAAGGGAAAAACAGAAAGTAAAGAGCATTTATGGTATCCTGGAGAGACAAAACCGTCGTTATTTCAAGATTGCAACAAAGATGCAAGGAATAGCTGGTGAAAACTATCTCCAGTTACTGGAGAGAAGGCTGGACAATGTAGTCTATAGATTAGGTTTTGCTACTTCCCGGAGTGAAGCAAGACAGTTTGTATTACATGGCCATATCCGGGTAAATGGCCGGAAGGTCAATATTCCTTCATATCTGGTAGATGTTGAAGATGTTATTACAGTAAAGGAAAGCAGCCGTAAGCTGCCCAGATTTAAAGAAGTCTTTGAAATCAATGCTGACCTGAAGGTACCTGATTGGTTAAGTGTAGATATGGAAAAGGCAGAAGGCAAAGTATTGGCCTTGCCGACCAGAGATGATATCGATTATCCTGTAGAAGAGAACCTGATTGTCGAGTTCTACTCAAGATAATCTGATTTTCCTTCTAATACAAAGGAGGGTTATTGTATTAATGATTGAGATTGAAAAGCCACGCGTTGAAATAATAGAAAGTACTGACCGGATGGGTATCTTTGAGGTGGCCCCTTTAGAAAGAGGATATGGGATAACTCTGGGTAATTCCTTACGCCGTATCCTTTTATCTTCACTGCCTGGTGCTGCCATTACCTCGGTAAAAATAGAGGGAGTAAGACACGAGTTTTCAACAATACCCGGTGTTGTTGAGGATGTTACGGAGATCATTCTCAATTTAAAGGGAGTGGTCCTTAAATATTCTGGTGATCAGATTGAAAAACTGACCCTTAATTGTGAGGGGGAAGGGGTAGTAACAGCTGGTGATTTCACTGGTTCTGCAGATATTGAGATCATAAACCCGGATCATCATATTGCCACACTGGAGAGTGACGGTAAGCTTGTTTTAGAGGCAACTGTAGAACGGGGTCGCGGCTATGTAACTGCCGAAGAGAACCAGGAACATTTTGAAAAGGTGATTGGTCTTATTCCTATAGATTCTTCCTTCAGCCCCATTACCAGGGCTAATTTCAGGGTGGAAAATACCAGGGTTGGCCAGGTCACAGACTATGACCGTTTAATAATGGAGGTATACACCAATGGCAGCATCAGCCCGGAAGATGCAATCAGCCTGGCTGCAAAAATTATGGTAGAACACCTGGAACTCTTCCTGAACCTGACCGATGAAATCAGCGACGTGGAAATAATGGTAGAAAAAGAGGAAGAAGAAAAAGACCGGATTCTGGAGACAACCATAGAGGAATTAGAGTTATCTGTGCGCTCTTCCAATTGCCTGAAGAGAGCCGGTATAAATACTGTTGGAGAATTGATCAATAAGTCAGAAGAAGACCTGATGAAGGTCAGAAATCTCGGTAAGAAGTCATTAGATGAGATAAAGGGTAAGTTAGCAGAATTAAACTTAAGCTTAAAAGAGCCTGAGATCTAATTAAGGAGGGATGAAAATATGCCACGGAGAAAACTAGGAAAAACTAGCGCTCACCGGAAAGCAATGCTCAGCAATATGGCCACTGAATTTTTCAGATATGAAAGGATTGAGACTACCCTTCCTAAAGCTAAAGAATTACGGCCAATAGTTGAAAAATTAATTACTACAGCCAGAACCAATGACCTGCATTCACGCCGTAAGGTTTTACGGGTAGTTAAGGATAAAGAAGTAGTTAAGAGACTCTTTGATGAAATTGCACCCAGATTTATGGATAGACCAGGTGGATATACCAGAATCTTAAAAGTATATCCCCGCCGGGGAGATGGTGCAGAATTAGCCATAATTGAACTGGTTGAATAACGTGATAAGAGGGTGTTATTAATGGCCCTGATTGAATTAAGAGGGGTAGATTTTTCGTATAATGAAATGGAAGCCCCGGCCCTGAAAAATATTAATCTGACAGTAGAGGCGGGAGAATTTGTCTCCATTATTGGCGGAAACGGATCTGGAAAATCTACCCTTGCTAAATTACTCAATGTCTTATTGGTGCCATCAGCTGGCGAGGTAATCATAGACGGAATGAATACTGCCGATGAAGAAAACTGGCTGAAAATCAGGCAAAAAATTGGTATGGTCTTTCAAAATCCGGATAACCAATTGGTGGCTACCAGAGTGGAGGATGATGTAGCCTTTGGTCCGGAGAACCTGGGTATACCCTCCCCGGAAATCAGGAAGAGGGTGGATAAGGCTTTAGAAGCGGTGGGGATGGAAAGATTCAAGGATTATCCTCCTCATAACCTTTCCGGTGGCCAGAAACAGAGGGTGGCTATTGCAGGAATAATTGCCATGGAACCGGAATGTATTGTTCTGGATGAACCTACAGCCATGCTGGATCCGCAGGGGCGGAAAGAGGTTATGGAAACCATTCACTTCCTGAATAAAGAGAAAGGCATTACTATCATCCACATTACTCATTTCATGGAAGAAACGGTCGGAGCAGATCGTATTATTGTTATGAATCAGGGCTCTATTCATAAAACCGGCTCACCATTGGAGATTTTCCGGGAAATTGATGACTTAAAAAAGCTTGGACTGGATGTGCCCCTGGTAGTTGAAATGGCCCATGAATTGAGGAAAAAAGGAATTAAAATACCTGATATTCTATCAATTAATGAGTTGGTGGATAGCCTATGCTCATAGAATTAAAGAATGTTAGCCATATCTATGCAGATGATTTTCAGGGAACTGAAGCCCTGAAGAATATCAATTTAAAGATAAGGGATCATGAATTCATCGGTCTGGTTGGACATACCGGTTCAGGCAAGTCCACTCTTGTTCAGTTATTGAACGGATTAATCAAGCCATCCAGTGGTAGTGTTATCATTGATGGTGTCAATATTACAGAAGAAAAGACGGGCTTATTGGGGATCAGGCGGAAGATAGGTCTGGTCTTTCAATATCCTGAACACCAGCTATTTGAAGAAACAGTCTTCGGCGATGTGGCCTTTGGTCCGCGGAATCTCGGGCTCAGTGAAGAAGAAGTAGAAGTCCGGGTGAGGGAGTCCCTGGAACTGGTCGGCCTTGATTATGAAGAATTCAAGGACCGTTCCCCCTTCAATTTGAGCGGTGGGCAGCAGAGGAAAGTAGCCATTGCCGGGGTACTGGCCATGAAACCGGAAGTATTGATCCTGGATGAGCCTTCCGCAGGGTTGGATCCCCAGGGGAGACAGCAGTTAATCAGCCTGTTGGAATATCTGTACAATAAAAAGGGAATGACCATTATCCTGGTCTCCCACCGGATGGAAGAGATTGCCCATCTTGCCAACCGGGTAATAGTCATGAGTGAAGGCGAGATAATATTTGATGACAACCCGGCAAAGGTCTTCAGTGAAGTGGAGAGGATAAGGGAACTTGGCCTGGATTTACCGGAGATAACAGAAATACTCTGGCGTTTAAACAGGAAAGGACTGAAAGTCCGGACAGATATCTTTTCCCTTGCCGAAGCCGTGGAGGAAATCAGTAGGGAGTTGAGGGGATCAGAGATATGTTAAGAAATATAACCATTGGCCAATACATGGCTCGTGATTCCATAATTCATAACCTGGATCCGCGTATAAAGATAGTGATTACCATAATGATGATTACTGCACTCTTCTTTATCGACACTTTTTCAGGTTATGGTTTATTTTTTTTATCAGTACTGGTCATAATCTATCTATCCCGGATCCCGCTGATCAGGATCATAAGAGGGCTTAAGCCGGTGCTTTTTCTGGTCCTGCTTACTCTAATCCTGCATATATTCTTTACAAGGGGTGGAGAAGTAATCTGGCAGTGGGGTTTTATCTCCATTGAAGCAGAAGGCCTTTATACAGGCCTCTTCATGGTTACCAGGATTATACTCCTGATCATGTTTACTTCCCTCTTAACCCTCACTACTTCGCCTCTGGAGTTAACAAATGGGATCGAGTATCTACTCAGTCCTTTAAAGAGAGTAGGTGTACCCGCCAGTGAACTGGCCATGATGATGACCATTGCCCTGCGTTTCATACCTACCTTACTGGAAGAGGCAGACAAGATTATGAAGGCCCAGATGGCCCGGGGGGCTGATTTTGAAAGCGGTAATCTGGTTAAACGGGCCAGGAATTTAATACCCTTACTGGTACCTCTCTTTATCAGTGCTTTCAGGAGGGCAGATGATCTGGCCCTGGCCATGGAATCCCGTTGTTATCACGGCGGCGAAGGGCGGACCCGGCTCCACGAATTGAAGGTTAGAGCTGGTGATTTCATCGCTTTAGCCCTGGCATTGCTCCTCTGTGTAGCTTTTATCTATTTTTAGGTATCTATCAATTGCCGGGTATTTATCAGTTTACAGAGGTCAGGCTTTAAGATCCAGGTCAATGGAGGTTACAGGATGAGAAACATCAAGATAACAGTAGAATATGATGGTACTAACTATCGTGGCTGGCAGAGACAGAAGAATACCAGTGAAACCGTACAGGAGAAACTGGAAGAAGCCTTGACTATAATAAATAAAAAACCTGTAGAGCTGCAGGGTGCCAGCAGGACCGATGCCGGTGTACATGCCCTGGGTCAGGTAGCCAACTTTTTCATAGATGTATCCATTCCTGTGGAGAGGATTCCCGCAGCACTGAACAGGCTTTTGCCAGAGGATATCCGTTGTGTAAAGGCTGAATCTGTTCCTGCAGATTTCCATGCCCGGCATGATGCACTGGGGAAAAAATATCTCTACAGGATATATAACCAGGGGATACCATCTGTTTTTATCCGCAATTATGTATATTATTTTAAGAAGAAACTGGACCCGGTAATAATGCAGGAGGCAGCCAGGTGCCTGGAGGGAACCCATGACTTTAGTTCCTTCAGGGCTGCTGAGTGTTCTGCCAGGACTACAGTCAGGACCATCCATTCCATCGAAGTCATCGACAAAAGCCCGGAGATCTGGGTGGAAGTTAAGGGTGACGGTTTCCTGTATAATATGGTCAGAATTATCATCGGGACATTAATTGAAGCATCCCTGGGTAAGATAAAGATAGAGGAATTACCAGAGATTATTGCCGCTAAAGACAGAAGGCTGGCCGGCTTTACTGCTCCGGCAAGGGGCCTGACCCTTGTGGAGGTCTATTATGGGAAAAAATAGCTTGACAAAGATATGCTGATATAATAAAATTTATTATGGATTTTTATGTTCAGGACTACTATTTATTAACTATGCCCCGTTACAAAATTTATATATACATGCTTAGCTAAAGAAGGAGGGAAACTAATGCGCACATATATGGCAAAGCCAGAAGAGATAGAGCGTCAATGGTATGTAGTTGATGCCACCGGACAAACCCTGGGACGACTGGCTACAAAGGTTGCAGATATTTTAAGAGGAAAGCATAAACCAATATATACTCCCCATGTTGATACTGGTGATTATGTGATTGTTATTAATGCCGAAAAGATCGAATTGACCGGTAAGAAATGGGAGCAGAAAAAGTATTATCGTCACAGCGGCTATCCGGGTGGATTGAAAGAGATCACCTACGATAAATTACTGAAGAAGAATCCGGAGTTTATTATTGAAAAAGCTGTTAGAGGAATGATTCCCCATAACAGGTTAGGCAGGCAAATAATCAAAAAGTTAAAAGTATATGCCGGGCCAGATCATCCTCATCAGGCTCAGCAACCGAAAGAATTGGAATTATAGAGAGGAGGAGGAATATAAATGGCAGTCGATGTACAGTACTGGGGAACAGGGCGTCGGAAAACATCTGTTGCCAGAGTAAGACTTGTTCCTGGAACCGGAAAGATTTTCGTGAACTCAAAGGATGCAGATGAATATTTTGGCAGACCTACTCTGATTAAAGATATAACAACTCCACTGGAGATTACCAATACTTTAGGTACCTGGGATGTACTGGTAAATGTAACTGGTGGTGGCTTAACTGGCCAGGCCGGTGCTATCAAACACGGTATTGCCCGTGCCTTACTGAAAGTAGATGGAGATTACCGTCAACCCTTGAAAAAGGCTGGTTTATTGACAAGGGACCCCAGAATGAAGGAAAGAAAGAAATACGGCCTCAAGAAAGCCCGCAAGGCACCACAGTTCTCCAAGAGGTAATATTTATACTTTTATATCCGGCGAAAGAACCGTCATTGGCTTATACACCATTGGCGGTTTTTTTAACTCTTAAATAAATAAAATATTGCAAAAATACTTGAAATTGAAAATAAAATAAGTTATAATAATTTTATAATACGAAAGCGCTTTAGTGAAGTAAATAACTTTTGTCTCTTCCTTATTATATAAATAAATAACATATATAAGGAGAGGGAAGGAGACAGGTTTATTTAAACCCATTCCTGCAGGATGTGGTTGCAAAAACTAAATCGTAAGGGGTGTTGATATGAAGTTTTTTAAAAATTCGTTCCTGGTTATTTTACTGCTCCTGGCTCTAAGTTTAGTTGCCTTTGCCCAGGAGATTAACCGGAAAGAGGCAATCGTTACCACAGGTGCCATGTGGGGGCCTCCCTCTACCTGGAACATACTTCTGCCATCACCTACTCCAGGTACAGGCGGGCTGGTTTATGAAACCCTGTTCTCCTATAACCCCATAAGAAATGAGTTCAGGCCCTGGCTGGCCGAAAGCGGAGAATGGATTTCTGACAATGAGTATGTTGTAAAATTAAGGAAAGGTATTAAGTGGACAGATGGTGAAGATTTCAACGCAGAAGACTTAGTTTTCACCTATGAAATTGCCAGAAACAATGATGTATTCTATTCTCCAATCTGGGAATGGATGAGCTCTGTTGTAGCTCTGGATAATTATACCGTTAAGTTTACCTTCAGCGAACCACATTATGCTGAATGGGATAAGGAATTATATACGAGATATATCATTCCTGAGCACATCTGGAGCAAGGTACCATCTAACCAGTTAATCTCCATCAGCAATGCAAATCCTGTAGGAACAGGCCCCTACATGTACTATGCTCCGCAACAGGACAGGATGATCTGGGTCAGGAATGAAAATTGGTGGGGTAATGATGTATTTGGCAAGCCCAAACCAAAATACATTATTGACCTGGTAAGCCAGAGTAACCATATAACCATGGGACTGTTGATGAAAGGTGAACTGGATGTATGTAATAACTTTATAGCTGGTGCAGGAAGGATTAAGGATGCCTTCAGGTTGAATACCTGGTACGATGATGAGCCTTACATGCTTTCCTGGAATACAGCAAACCTGTACATGAATACTTTAAGGAAGCCAATGGATGATCCCGCTTTCAGAAGAGCCCTGGCCTTCGCAATTGACACAGATGTTATTGTGGGCCGGGTATATGGCGGAATGGTTACCAAAGCTAATCCTACAGGTCTCTTCGGTGAAGGTTGGTTAGAATACCTGGCTGAAGATGTTGTTGAAGAATATGGTTTCTACTATGATCCTGATAAAGCTGCCGCCATGCTGGATGAAGCCGGTTACATAGACCGTGACGGCGATGGTTATAGAGACATGCCAGATGGCAGCCCGATTGCACTGAAAATCATGGTTCCAAGCGGCTGGACCGACTGGGAAGAATCAATAAGGGTTATCGCCAGGAGTGCTGAAGCTGTAGGTGTTAATATCATACCTGATTTCCCGGATCAATCACTATTCGATAATAACAGGTTCACCAGGAACTTTGACATGATGATCGGTAACTTTGTAAGTACCTTAAGTGCCAACCCATTTGATTACTGGAATGGTGTAGCTAACAGGAACATCCATGGTGAAAGGATTTCCAATGGTAACTGGGGTTCCTACGATAATCCTGAACTGTTCAGGAAAATCCAGGAATTCAATATCACCAAGGACGAAGCCGTGAAGCAGGAGCTCGCTGCTGAAATACAGAAAACCCTCCTTATCGATATGCCTACTATACCATTGTGGCATAATGGTCTCTGGTGCCTGACCACAAATCATAACTGGACTAACTGGCCTAATGAGCACAACCCATATGGTTTAGCAGTTTGCTGGGGTAATGCATATCAGTTAGGTATGATCGATGTCTTAATCAACATCGAACCAGCTAACTAAGACAGGCATAAAATTAAATTAGACTGGAAAGAACAGGTCCGATTTATAAGATCGGGCCTGTTCATATGGAAAGGAGCTATAGAAAAATATGGCTAGATATCTCAGCAAAAAGATCTTAATATATGCAATTACTTTTTTTCTTGCCGTGACTTTGAACTTCGTTATTCCCCGTATGATGCCAGGTGATCCGATTCAGTCTCTGGTTTCCCGTTTCCAGATAATGGAAGGCGGGTCCGAGATCCTGGAAAGACAACTAATCCTCCTCTTTAACCTGGATGAACCCCTTATTGTCCAGTATTTTAATTACTGGAAATCAATTTTTACGGGGGATTTTGGTATCAGTATTATGCAGTTTCCCAGACCAGTTACTGAGATAATTAATAAGGCTATAATTTATGATATTATTTTACTGGTACCGGCTACTATTTTAAGCTGGATTGTAGGTAATAAATTGGGAGCCTTCTCCGGGGTTAACAAAAAAGCTGATAATGTCCTTATGCCTATTTTTTATTTTCTAACTTCTTCACCATATTTCTGGCTGGCAGGAGTTGTTTCATTTTTCCTCGGGGTTAAACTGGGCCTTTTCCCGATAAGTGGTGCCTATAGTGTTTCTATGGTCCCTGGTTTTAATTGGCCTTTTATCGTAGATTATTTCAAACACTGGTTTTTGCCCTTTTTGTCTATTTTCCTGGTAGAGCTGGGTGGTTGGGCAATCGGAATGAGAAACATGATTATTTATGAGAGAAGTTCCAATTATTCCAGGTACATGGAAGCCCTGGGTGCGTCGGATAAAATGATCAGGAAATATGGCTTCCGGAATGGTGTTTTACCACAGGTGACCGGCCTTGCTTTAAGAATAGCCGGTATTATCGGTGGAGCCATTACTGTTGAAACAGTTTTTAATTACCCCGGGCTGGGGAGAATGATGTTAAATTCTGTTTTAAATCAGGATTACTTCCTTTTACAGGGTATCTTCCTGGCAGTTGTAGTAATGGCATTGGTGGCCAATTTCCTGGTAGACATTGTCTATATGTTCATTGATCCACGGGTAAGGCATTCATTTGCAGGGGAGGTGTAAGCAATGGCGAAAGAATTCTGGAAAAAACACGAGAACTTATATTATGCAATAACAAACAAAAAAGTTATCTTTGGTCTGACCATATTCATCCTTGTTATTTTATTGGCCATCTTTGGCCCCATGCTTACACCCTATGAGTATGACGAATATGCCGGAGCCCCCTATAGCCCTCCGTCACGCCAACATTTATTTGGCACAAACATAATGGGGCAGGATGTATTTACCATGACCGTATATGGCCTCAGGACTACTTTAATAGTAGGATTAATAGCAGGTACAATAGCAACCATAATTGGTTGTGTCGTCGGTTTCCTGGCCGGTTATTATGGCGGCAGCTGGTTTGACGAAATCTTGATGAGCCTGACCAATATATTCGTTGTTATACCCCAGTTGGCCTTATTGATCATACTATCTGCCTTCCTGGAGGTCAGGGGGATTATGGTAATGTCTATAATTGTTTCTGCGACAGCCTGGCCCTGGCTGGCCAGGGCAGTAAGGGCCCAGACCCTGTCCCTGCGGAACCAGGACTATGTAAATCTATCAAGGATTTCTTCCCTGAAGGTACCCCGAATCCTCAGGGAAGATATAGCCTCAAATATGTTCTCCTATATCTTCATGTCCTACATATTGCAGTTTAATGGTACCATGCTGGCCACAGTCCAGCTGGAGTTTTTAGGACTTGGGCCTACCAAAGGCATTTCCCTGGGTCTGGTAATGCAGAATGCGGTAAACTGGAATGCCATCCAGCTGGGAATGTGGTGGTGGGGAATTATTCCCGGCCTGATCCTGACAGTTATGATAACTGCACTGTATTTTGTAAATACAGGACTTGATGCAGCTTTTAATCCAAGGTTGAGGGAGATGTAAGCCTATGAATGAGACTATATTGGAGATAAAGAATTTGAAAGCATATTATAAGATTTTGAAGGGAGAGGTAAAGGCAGTTGATGATATAAGCCTGGAAATCAGGAGAGGTGAAATACTGGGCCTGGCCGGAGAATCTGGCTGCGGTAAGAGTACACTGGCCAGTACCTTAATCTCCAGAAAGCCGCCTTTACATTATATCTCAGGTGAAGTGAAATTACTGGGTCAGGATATAATGAATATGAGCAAGGAAGAATTTCAAAAGATGCGCCTGAAGAATATATCTATAATTCCTCAGTATGCCCTTGATGCCTTCAGCCCGACAAAAAAGATAAGGACTTTTATAGCAGATCTGGTCAGTGAACACGGGATAAAACCCGATGAAGAATTCTTTGAAAAAGTAAAAGAACGGCTTGATTTTGTAAACCTGGACCATTCCGTGCTGGACAGATATCCAATGGAGTTATCTGGAGGCATGAAACAGAGGGTAATAATGGTTATCTCAACAATACTGGATCCTGAGTTTATCATTGCCGATGAAATAACCTCGGCCCTGGATGTCAGCTCACAACGTTTCGTGGCCACCCTGCTGGCCAGATTAAGGGATGAGGGAATTATCGGTTCAGTACTCTTTATTACCCATGACCTCTCTATATTGTATCAGATTGCAGAAAGGATTATGGTCATGTATGCAGGCCATTTTGTTGAAATCGGGCCGACAGATGAGATAATCGGTAACCCGTGTCATCCCTATACAAAGGCTTTAATTTCTTCTTTACCCAGGGTTGGTATTCAATATAAAGACAAAAAACTCAGTGGGATCAAAGGTACACCGCCATCTCTCCTGAATATAGGTGAAGGCTGCAGATTCAGGTTTAGATGCCCATATGCAGCCGGAGAATGTGAGGAAACACCCCAGAGGGAAAAAATCAACGATGGTCATTACATAGCCTGCTGGAGATGGCAAGAAATAGGAAGTGATAGCAATGAGTGAGCAAGTCCAGAATGTTATGTCAGTAAGGAATTTAAGCAAGGTTTTCAAGAGCGGGGTATTTAAACCTAAATATACTGTGGCAGTTCAGGATGTATCCTTTGATATAAAACCAGGGACCATTATTTCCCTGATTGGGGAGAGTGGCAGTGGAAAGACCACTATAGGAAAGCTGATTTTAAAATTAATAAAACCGAGTAGTGGTAAGATATATTATAAAGGTAAAGATATAGAAGAGATTAGAAATAAAGATGAGCTGAAAGAATACTATAAAAAGGTCCAGGGTATCTTCCAGGATCCTTTTGCTACCTTCAACCCCTTATACCGGGTTGACAGGATTTTTGATATGATTTACGATTCATTTGGCTATGATAAAAGCAATAAAGAAGAGAGGATCCATCAGGTACTCCAGGACGTTAACCTGGTTCCGGAAAGGACCCTGGGCAAGTTTCCCCACCAATTAAGTGGAGGGCAATTACAGAGATTATTAATCGCCAGGGCCCTGTTAATGGATGTAGATGTTTTGATTGCTGATGAACTGATCAGTATGCTGGATGCTTCAACACGGATTGGGGTTTTAAACCTTCTGGTGGAGCTAACAGAGAAAAAAGGCATGTCTGTAATATTTATTACCCATGACCTGAATCTGGGCTATTATATCAGTGATGAGTCCTTAATCATGTATAAGGGGCGGCTGGTAGAGAGCGGAGATACTAAAAAGATTTACGAGAGTCCGGTCCATCCTTATACAAAAATGTTATTTAATTCGGTACCCGAGATAGGTAAACGCTGGGATCCGGAAGAAGAGTTCCTGCCTGAACAGGTTATTAAAGATGTTGAAGAATTCTATAAAGAAAATGCCGGTAAAGGTTTTGCAGCAGCCGGAGAAAACCATTATGTTCTCTACAGTATAGATTAATATTTTCCCGATTGGAGAATAAAAGCAGTGTAAAATAAGCAGTCCGCTAAAATAAAGGACTGCTTTTTTTGTTAAGAAAACTTTAAAACAGGCAATATATATTTTAAGAGGCTGGAATACTTTAAATAATCAATGAATATATTAATTATTGAAATTCAGGGTATTTAAGTGCTATAATAAATGAGTGAGGGCTCATTTATTTATTAGGGGGTGGGAATATATGGCAAGGCCCAGGTCGCCAGAGAAGAAGGAGTGGATACGGAAAGCCGCCATTAACCTTATCTCTGAAGAAGGCTTTCATGGTGTTACTACTGATAAGATAGCCAGGGAAGCCGGTGTTTCGGTAGGTACTATCTATAATTATTTTGAAAATAAGGAAGATATCATTTCCTATATATTTCAGGTTGAACATAAAAAATTAAACATTCTTTTTGACCGCTTCCAGAAGAAAGAAATATCTGTACCGGAGAAGTTTAAGCTGCTTATTGAGAAATATTTTAAATATGTGTTCAATAATGAAAAGCTGGCCAGAATAATCCACAATGAAACCTTCAGGCCAGGTAAAAAGATTACCCGGGAAATTTTTAATTATATACTGGCCATCCGTAAATATCTGAAGGAATTAGTGGAAGAGGGGATAAGGGAGGGCAGTATTTACCCTGATTATAACCTGGACATGGTAGTAAATTTTATTATGGGTTTATCCTTTACCACAGTGGTTTTCGGTTTAACGGAGCCTGAGGAAGTGGAGTACATATATAAAAAGGCACCGGAAGATATCTATAATATGCTGGTCAGGGGGATATTTGTTTCTGAGCGGTAAAAAGGGTTCATATTCATCAGTATATAATATCTAAAAATTTACATAAATGGGAGAAAGGAAAGGTGACAGAGGATGGGAAAAGGCAGGATATTGAAGTTAATTTCTGGTCTGGTACCGGTAGTGCTTCTGGTCTTCATTGTGTCCTCCCCGGTCCTGGCGGAAGAGGTCATGACATTGGAGGAAGCATTGAAGCTGGGGATAGAGAATAATATCGGGATTAAAGAGAGTGAGATAGAGAAAAGGAAGGCTGAGATTGACCTGGATAGTGCCAGGAGGGCTGTTTTGCCCGAGATCAGTTTTAGCACTTCTTACACCAGGCTCTTTCTGGATGATGATAAGGGACCCGGTAGTGGTGGTATATCCAGGCCACCCTTAATTCCAGGAGATGAAACTGATAAAAATTATACTAATGATTTAATATTAATGCAGTATATTAATAGCGCACTGTCTTCTATAATGAGCGGTCTGGAGGCCCTGCAGCCAGAGGAGGATAACTATCAGACGGCTATTTCGGTGCAACAGCCTGTTTACCTTGGCGGGAAGCTGACGATTGCCCGCCAGCAGGCAGAAAAGGCCCTGGAATTGGCCCGGCTCCAGCAGAGGCAGAAAAAGAATGAACTCCTCTTTAATATAATCCAGTCCTATTATAATGTCCTGCTGGCAGAGGAGAGGGTACGGATAGAGGAAGAGGCCCTGGAACTGATCCGGGAGCACAAAAGGATAGCTGAAGTCAGTTATAAGGCCGGTTTAAGCCTGAAAACAGATCTCCTGCAGGTAGAGATAGAGGAGAATAAGGCTATCCTGAGTCTGGAAAGTGCCCGTAATGATCTGGCCATGGCCAGGAGAATTTTTGCCAATTTAATAGGGGCTGATATTGGCGACAGGGTCTTTGTAGATCCAGAACTGCTGCCAGAGCCTTTATTGGACAAGGGAGAGGCCATCAATCTGGCCAGGGAAAACCGGGTTGAGTTTAAATTACTGGATATAAACCGGGAAATCCTGGATTTGAGTATAAAGATGGAGGACAGCACTTATTTACCCAATATTGTTTTAATGGGAAACTATCAATGGCAGGGTTCTGAGTTGAAATTTGATGATGGAAATGGCAGCATTACTCTGGCTCTATCGATGAATATCTTTGATAAGGGGCTTTCCAGGAATGCAAAGGAGAAATTAAAGGAGGAACTCCAAAAACTGGCTTTAAATAGAGATAACCTGGAGGAGTTACTATCTATTGAACTGGAAAACCAATTGCTCAGGATAGAAGAAAATAAGAGGAATATAGAGCTGCAGAGACTGAACTTACAGAGGGCTGAAGAGAACCTGGCCCTGGAGGAGAAGAGATACCAGGCAGGCACCGGTACAAATATGGAGGTGTTAAATGCCGGGATGGTTCTAAAAACCACCAGGATAGCCAACATACAGGCTGGATACCAGTATGAGGTCAGCCTTTATCAGTTATTGGAGAAAACAGGCAGGCTAATTGATTACTGTGAGGAGGTTATCTTCAATGAGAAATAGATCATTACTTGTTACATCAATGCTTTTAATACTGTCCAGTATAGTCCTGGCAGCAACACCGGTTACCGTCGTACAGCCGGAGATCCGGGAAATCAATAATGTGCGGATTGTCAGCAGCAGGATAGTGCCCCTTGAGGATATCCAGCTTTCCGCTAAAAGCGGTGGTATCATCGAGGAGGTCTATGTCCGGGTCGGGGATAATGTGAAAAAAGGCCAGCCTATACTTAAACTGGAACAGGATGACCTGAAAATCCAGTTACAACAGGTTGAGGCTGCTGTACAGATTGCCGAGGCCAATTATAAGCTTTTGCGGGAAGGAGCCAGTGAGGAGGACAGGAAGGCAGTGGAGGCTGCCTATGAACAGGCCCTGGCTTCTTACGAGGCAGCGAAGGAGAGCCTGGCCCTGATTGAATCTGCCTATCAGGACCGTACGGCCCAGAAACAACAATTGATTGCGGCAGAGACCCAGTTAAGGGCGGCAGAAAAGCAGGTCCAGTTGGCTGAAGAGAACCTGAACCAGGCCCTGACCGGCCTGGAACAGGCAGAAAAGGAGTTTGAAAGGATTAAATATCTTTATGCTGAAAAGGTAGCCAGTAAAAATCAATATGAAATGGTGGAAACCCAGTATAAAAATACCCTGTCCATGGTGGAGAGTGCTAAACTGGCCAGGGAACAGGCTTATATCAGTTTACAGGGAGCAAAGGAAAGCTATTTACTGGCTGAGGAGAACTATAATAACCCGGTCCAACTGGAACAACAGTTAACCGCTGCCAGGAGCCAGTTGAAGATAGCGGAAGCCAATGTGGAGATGGCCAGGGCCAACCTGGAGAAGGTAAAGAAAGGGGCCCGGGATGAGGAGATTAAAATAGCGGAAGCCAACCTGAAACAGGCCCGGTCCAGCCTGGAACAGCTAAAGAAGGCCCTGGAAGATACTGTAATCAGAAGCCCCATTGACGGGGTAATTGCCCAGGTATATTTTTCTGCCGGGGAGATTGTCGGCCCGGGGACTCCAGTGGCTAATATAGTCAATCTGGAGAAGATCTATGTGACTGCATCCATAACAGAGGAAGTGCTTTTCAATATAGAGAAAGGCCAGAAACTGGCCATCAGGCTGCTAGCAGGAGGGAAAGAATACCTGGAGGGTACTGTGGAATATATCAGCCCGGTAGTCGACCCTATGACCCAGGCCTTTACGATAAAGGTTCTGGCCAATAATCCCGGGGGAAGATTAAGGGGTGGTATGTTTACTGAATTATACATACCTGTTGCAGAAAATAAGGCAGCCATGGTTCTACCTGTATCCGCTGTACTGGATTTAGGCAGGAATCCCCATGTCTATATAGTTGAGGGAGGAAAGGCAGTTAAAAGAGCCATTGAGACAGGAATTATAGATGGTAATTATGTAGAGATAGTCAGAGGCCTGGAGGGCAATGAAAAGGTTATCAACAGGGGGCAACATAATCTGGAGGATGGTACCAGGGTCGAGGTGGTTGAATAATGAAGCTATCTGATCTTGCCATAAAAAGGCCGGTTACCACAGTTATAATGGTCCTGCTGGTAGTATTGCTGGGGGTTATAGCCTTTAACCGGGTCCAGGTAGACCTCCTGCCCAATATTACCCTGCCTGTTGCTGTGGTCATCACCAATTATGAGGGTGTTGGCCCGGAAGAAATAGAGACTATGGTGACAAGGCCGATCGAAAGTGCTGTGGCTACGGTAACAAATATAAAAAATCTAAGTTCGAGTTCTTCTACAGGAAACTCCCTTGTCATGGTTGAGTTTAACTGGGGTACAGATATGGATATGGCCACCCTGGATATGAGGGAAAAAATTGACCTTATCGAAGGTTATCTCCCTGACGGGGCCAGCAAGCCCATTATTGTCCAGTTTGACCCCTCTATGTTACCTATCATGCAATTGGGGGTTTCCAGCAGCCAGGATCTGGCCAGCCTGAAAAAATACCTGGAGGATGTAGTTGTCCCCAGGCTGGAGAGACTGGAGGGGGTTGCCCAGGTTAATCTGGTCGGCGGGAGGGATAGAGAGATCCTGATTACAGTTGACCAGACTAAATTGAACAATTATTACACCAGTTTTTCCAATATCAGCAATGCCCTGCTGATGGAGAACCTGAACCTGTCCGGCGGCCATATCAGGAGGGGTGACACTGATCTGCTGGTCAGGGTAACGGGTAAATTTGAATCCATCGAGGAGATCGAAAACATCCTCATTCCGACTGCTACCGGTAATGTCTTATTAAAGGATATTGCTGAGGTCAAGGATACATATAAAGAGGTAACAAGTATCTCCCGCCTGAATGGAAAGGAAAGTATAGGTATCACCATCCAGAAACAGGCTGATGCCAATACTGTAATGGTTTCCAGGAGGGTCAATGCAGAACTGAAGAAGATTATGGAGGAAAGTGAACTGGATCTGGAAATAGTACCGATCATGGATCAGGCGGAATATATAGAACTGGCTATCGGTAATGTAGGCAATAATGCCATAGTCGGTGGCCTGCTGGCAGTACTGATTCTATTAATCTTCCTGAAGAATATCCGTAGTACCATTATCATTGCTGTTTCAATACCAGTATCCATCATCACCACCTTCCTTTTGATGTATTTTTCCAATCTGACCATCAACCTGATGACCCTGGGCGGGCTGGCCCTGGGTGTGGGTATGCTGGTGGATAATTCTATCGTGGTGCTGGAAAATATCTACCGTTACCGGTCTGAGGGCTACACCAGGCTGGAGGCCGCCAGTGAAGGGACAAAGGAAGTGGGAATGGCCATTACAGCTTCAACCTTAACGACGATAGTGGTTTTTTTACCTGTCGTCTTCATGGGGGGAATCACTGCTGAGATCTTCAAGGAACTGGCCCTGACGGTTACCTTCTCCCTGTTGGCCTCACTGCTCGTGGCCATTACCCTGATCCCTGTAATGTCATCCAGGATGCTTGAACTGGAAAAGGAGAAAAAGGATGTTTTCTTTGACAGGATAAAAAATCTATATAAGAGAAGCTTAAGGTGGGCCCTGGACCACCGGGGGCCTGTCCTGGCTATAAGCATTATCCTGCTGGCGGCCAGTTTGGCTTTAATACCCTTTATCGGGGCAGAGTTTATCCCGGATATGGACCAGGGGATGTTCTATATCAATATCCAATTACCCCTTGGAACCAGCCTGGAGGAGACAAGCCGGATTACAGCCCGGGTGGAGGATATAGTCCTGACCATACCGGAAGTGGAAGCCATCATGGCCAGTGTGGGGTCCAGCAGTGAACTCCTGTCTTTAGGAACCAGCAGTTCTGATATCAGTAGTGTGATCGTCTTATTGAAAGACCTTAATGAAAGGGACAGGAGTACCTGGGAAGTCATGGAGGAATTGAGACAAAAGCTCCGCATTCCCGGTGCCGAAATCTCCCTGCAGGCATCAGACCTGGTTGCCATTGCCGGCAGTCCCATTTCCATAAAGGTCCTGGGCGATAATCTGGAGTTCCTGGAGGAGCAGGCCCTGATTATCAGGGAGGAACTGGCCCAGATAGAGGGCATCAGGGAGATAGATGATAATATCTCTGAGGGCAGGCCTGAGTTACAGTTGAAAATTAACAGGGAACTGGCCGCCGGGTTTGGCCTGAGGCCGGCCATGATTGCCTCTACTGTTCGTTCAGCCATCAGCGGAGATGTGGTTACCCGTTATGAGGTAGATGGTGAGGAAATAGATGTACGCTTGCGGCTGGACAAAGAAAAACTTTCCAGCCCGGAACAACTGAAAAATCTCTACCTGCCTTCTCCTACCGGTGCCATGGTTCCCCTGGAGAGGGTAGCTGAATTTCATTTAAGTACCGGAGCCAGGGAAATACTGCGGGAAAACCAGGTCAGGTATGTCAATGTCACTGCTGACCTTTATAACAGGAACCTTTCTGAGGTCATGCCGGAAATACAGGCAAGGCTGCAGGAGAGGCTGGATCTGCCCCCCGGCTACCAGCTGGAATATGGCGGGGAATTCCAGGAAATTATAGATGCCTTTACTGACCTGTATTATGTACTATTACTGGCCGTTGTCCTGGTTTACATGGTCATGGCTGCTCAATTTGAGTCCTTTCTCCAGCCCTTTATCGTCATGTTTACTGTACCCATGGCCGCCATCGGGGTATTCTTTGCTCTCTTTATCAGCGGGCATAATCTATCTATAGTTACCCTTATGGGTATGATTATGCTGGCCGGTATAGTGGTAAATAATGCCATCGTAATGGTTGACTATATCAATACCTTACGCAGCAGGGGCAGCTCTGTAAAGGAAGCCCTGGAAGAGGCTGGCCCGGTCCGTTTGCGCCCAATTTTGATGACTTCATTAACTACTATCCTGGGACTGGTGCCCATGGCCCTGGGCAGGGGTGAAGGAGGAGAACTGACAGCACCACTGGGCATAGTAGTCATAGCAGGTTTAACAGTAGCAACCTTCCTGACCCTTTACCTGATTCCGATTATCTATTCACTGGTAGATGGTTTAAAAAGCAGGCTTTCCCGGTCCGCCTGAGCCGGGAAGGGAAGGATATAATTAAAGAAGGGTTGAATTCCAGGGCTGATTAAATACCAGGAGATACGGACACTGGTTCAACGGGGCGTTTCCTGCTCATATTTCTGAAAGAGCTCAATAATATATTAATACTGGAGGGAGATATTAATAATAATATCTCCCCTTTTTCTCTGACTGACAGGAATTATCCCATATTTGTGGAATGATAATAATAAGATAAAAAAGGAGGTAATTAAAGGATGGCTATTCTCATGTCTGCCTTAACCCCCCATCCCCCCCTGGCTATACCACAGATTGGCAGAGAAAGCAGGCTGGAAGTCAGGAATACCATCGAGAGTATGGAGGAACTGGCTAGAGAGATAAAGGAAAAAAATCCGGATTTACTAATCACCATCAGCCCCCATGGCCCGGTCTTTGCCGATGCCATCAGTATCCTCAATCTGGAGAAACTGCAGGGTGATTTTTCTGATTTTTCCTGTCCGGAAGTAAAGATGGTTATTGAAACTGACCAGGGATTTATCAGGAAGCTGAAAGAAAATGCTGTTACAGAAGGGATAGAACTGATTACTTTGAGTGAAGCTGATCTGGCCAGGTATAATTATCCGCCCAGGCTGGATCATGGTGTAATGGTCCCCCTCTATTTCATCCTGGAGACGGGGCTGGATGTACCTGTAATCCCTATAACCATGGGGCTTCTGGAATATGAAAAACTATTCCGCTTCGGCGGGGTAATCGACAGGACAGTAGAGGAGCTGGGACTCAATGCCATCATTGTGGCCAGCGGTGACCTGTCCCACCGCCTGAAACCTGGTGCACCGGCAGGATACAATCCCTACGGGGAGAGATTTGACCGGGAATTGGTTGAATTATTAAGGAACAGACAATACCGGGCTGTCCTGGAAATGGACCGGCTTACTATTGAAAAGGCCGGTGAATGCGGCCTGCGCCCGATAATCATCATGCTGGGGGCCATTGACAGGAGGAATTTTACCAGTGAGGTTAAATCCTATGAAGGCCCCTTCGGTGTAGGCTATGCAGTGGTAGGCTTTTATCCGGAGTAATGAGCGGGAGGTAGAAAGATGGAAGGGAAGGAAAATATTCATGTCTGGCTGGCCAGAAGGACCATTAAAGAGTTCGTCATCTCTGGAAAAGAGAAGGATATGCTGAAAAGGATTATGCCGGAAGAAACATTGCCGGAAGAATTACAGAAAAGGGCCGGGGCTTTCGTTACCATCAAGAAAAAGGGGGAGTTGCGGGGTTGTATTGGGACCATCCAGGCCACCAGGGCCAACCTGGCTGAAGAAATTATCAGTAATGCCATCAGTGCGGCCAGCAGGGATCCCCGTTTTCCGCCGGTCAGGGAAGAGGAACTGGCTGAACTGGAAATTTCCGTGGATGTCCTGGAAGAACCAGAACCGGTCCATGATCTCTCTGAACTGGATCCCCTTACATACGGGGTAATCGTGGAGAAGGGTTTCCGGCGGGGTTTATTATTACCTGACCTAGAGGGTGTGGAGACAGTAGAAAAACAGCTGGGTATTGCCCTGCAGAAGGCAGGTTTAAGCCCCTTTACTGATCTGGATGATATCAGGATCTATAGATTCAGGGTAAAAAGATATGAATAGCAGGATATAAATAGGCGGTGTCAATACTGATGAGCAGGGAAGCACTCTTTTTTGAGAAAAAGGAAGAAAATAAAGTATTCTGTCAGCTCTGTCCCCATCATTGCCTGATTCCTGAGGGGAAAAGCGGTATCTGTAAGGCCAGGGTCAACAGAGGGGGAAAACTATATACAGAAAACTACGGGCAGATCAGTTCCCTGGCCATAGATCCCATCGAGAAAAAACCCTTATATCACTTTTATCCCGGGAGCCAGATCCTCTCTATCGGGACCTTTGGCTGTAATTTTTCCTGTCCATATTGTCAAAACTGGCATATCAGCCAGGAAAAACCCTTTTTACAGGAAATCATACCGGAGGAAACAGTGGAGCTGGCCAGAAACCACGGCACTATAGGCATTGCCTATACCTATTCCGAGCCGTCCGTCTGGTTTGAGTATGTGCGGGATACGGCGGAACTGGCCAGGAAAGAGGGCTTGCAGAATGTCATCGTCTCCAACGGCTATATCAGTAAAGAAGCCCTGGAGGAATTATTACCCTATCTGGATGGGGCCAACATTGATTTGAAGTCCTTCAGCGAGGATTTTTACCGTAAGCTCTGCCGGGGCAGGCTGCAGCCTGTGTTGGAAAATATAGAGCTGCTGGCCAGAAGTGAAGTACACCTGGAAATAACCACACTGATCATTACAGGCCATAATGATGACCTGGCTGAACTGGAGGAACTATTCTCCTGGATAGCAGGATTAAAGAGGGAGATTCCCCTCCATTTAACCAGGTATTTCCCGGCCTATAAGCTGGATAAAGAGCCAACACCGGCCAGGAAGATGCTGGAGGCCTATCATCTGGCCAGGGATTATCTGGATTATGTCTATTTAGGCAATTTGCATCTGGACGGGGCCAGTAACACTTATTGCCCCCGCTGTGGTTATCCGGTAGTCAAGAGGGGCTACTATAAAATAATTAACCGCCTGCAGGAAGGATGTTGTCCCGATTGCGGCCAGCCTATCTATGGGACCTATGGAGGGTTTAAAAACGGATAAAACTGAAACCATAGATATAGCTAATATAGATGGCGTAGTAGGCAGCCATAAAAAGGGTAGAGGGGATGATTGAACCTTTTCGCCAGTACAGGAGAAGGCAGATCATGGCTACCAGTGTATTCAGCAATATCCTCTCCGGCCTGAATTCTACCAGTAATACTGAGTATAGGAGAGCACTGAGGATAAAGGATATCAATCTATTAAAAAGGGTATAATGAAACAGCTCAAAGATAATCACATTTATAATAAATTGTTCACTGAGGCTGATAAATATGGAGGCGGTAAATATCAGGGTAAAGGGGAAAAGGGATGTAACTATATTATCAAGTTCATTTATTTTAAGCAAAGGAGAGAAATTCTCCGTAAAATTATAACTCAAGGGAATATTTATAAAGACAATGACCAGAATGAACAGGATTACCGCCCCGGAAAGGGAAGGGAATATTCCCTTTCTAAATTGCCGGAAATCCAGGCCCAGGTCTTTAAACTCTATGGGATATAAGGATGTTAAATAAAACATTAATAGAGAGAAGAGGATAAAACGCCCGCTGATGATGAATAAGAAATGAAATAATTCCGTCAGGAATTCATGCTTTAGATCCAGTTCCTTTGTAATTAAAATACCGATAATCATCAAGTACCAGGAGAAAAGGATGATCAAAATATCCTTGTAGTTTAAATATTCGATGAGTCTCTTTCTATCTTCTTTTACTGTCATAGTAATCACCACCGGATATTAGATGATACAAAACTTTTCTACAGGTAAATTAACCCATCATAATATAATATATTCGAGATAAGGATAATAACTCCTTTTCAAAAAGGAATCATTAAATATATCGAGAATTATTAATGAGAGAGAATTTAGAAAAGACAGGGGATGAGTTTATGGGAAAATTATTCGGTACAGATGGTGTCAGGGGTGTAGCGAATAAAGAATTGACCGCCGAATTAGCCTTTAAATTAGGGCGTGCTGCAGCCCACTATCTCACCAGGGATGCCGGAAAAGAGAAGAAACCGGTAATCCTGATTGGAAGAGATACCAGGCTATCCGGGGATATGTTGGAAGCTGCCCTGGTAGCTGGCATAACTTCCGTCGGAGTAGATGTCCTCAAATTGGGCATTATTCCTACTCCAGGAGTAGCCTATTTAACCGCAACACTGGATGTGGACGGGGCAGTAATGATCTCTGCTTCCCATAATCCTGTTGAAGATAATGGCATTAAGTTTTTTACCGGTAAGGGTTTGAAGCTCAGTGACCAGATGGAAGATGAGATCGAAGATATTATCTTTAATACATATGATTCTATACCCAGGCCTGTCTCAACGGAGATAGGTAAGGCAGAAGAGGCCAGTGAGCTGGTGGATAAATACATAGATTATCTGCTTACAACTGTAGACGTAGACTTTAACGGCCTGCGCATTGTCCTGGATTGTGCCAATGGAGCTGCTTACCGGGTAGCCCCGGAAGTGCTAAAGAGATTGGGTGCCCAACTTATCGTTATCAATGATCAGGCAGATGGTGAGCGGATCAATCTAAATTGTGGTTCAACCCATCCGGAACTGATCAGTGAAATGGTCCGGAAGGAAAAGGCTGATTTAGGGGTAGCCCATGATGGTGATGCTGACCGGGTCATAATGGTGGATGAAAATGGGGATATTGTCAATGGTGATAAGATTATGGCCATCTGCAGCCATTACCTGCTGAAAAACAATAGATTGAAAAAGAATACCCTGGTAACAACTGCTTACACTAATATGGGCTTACATGAAATGATCAGGGAAAATGGCGGAAAAATCGTCATTACAGATAATGGTGACAGATATGTCCTGGAGGAAATGTTGAAAAACGGCTATAACCTGGGCGGAGAACAGTCAGGCCATATTATTTTCCTTGATTACAATACGACCGGTGATGGAATTTTAACCGCCCTGCAGACCATTGCCATTGTAAAGAAATCAGGACAGAAACTGAGCGAAATGGCCGGTATCATGCAGGACTGGCCCCAACGCCTAAGCAGTGTGCCTGTTAAGGATAAAAACTGGCAGGAGAATGATAAGATTCAGGAAAGCATAGAAAGGGCGGTATCCAGATTAGGGGATAATGGTCGGGTTTTTGTCCGGGCTTCCGGTACAGAACCGGTTATCAGGATAATGCTGGAAGGCAAGGATAATGCTTTACTGGCAGAACTGGAAAGGGATATAGTGGAAGTAATTAAAGAGGAGTTAAATTAGAAAGCGGTTTATTAAACTGAAAAGCAGAGGTTGGATTTGGGGAATTAACTCAATAATAGGGAAAAAAACTACCAGGGGTTTTTCAAAATACCCCTGGTAGTTTTTTGAGGTGGGTAGGATAGAGAACCTATCCTATTTATTAATTGCCTTGCAGAACAGCATTGACTTCTGCTGCGGCAGCATCCAGGTAACCCTTGGAGGTTATATTGCTGAATCTGCCGTCTACGTAGTCAGTAAGTACGTTTCCGAAGTTGGTCTGGATAATGCTTTCAATCTGACCCCACTCTGGGATTGGCGGATAAGCTTTAGCATAGCCCAGAGCCTTGATGAAGGTACGCCAGATTTCTGTATCATAATATGGATCATTCAGGGCATACTTGTTGGCAGGAATCATATTGGTTAGATTCTTTGTATAATCAGCCAGGACATCGTCGCTGACCAGGAATTTAACCCATTCTTTAGCAGCTTCTATTTCTTCCTTGGAGGCATTACTTCTGATGGCCAGGTTACTTCCGCCGGAGAATGCTGCTCTACCATAGGGGCCTGCTGGCGGTTCTACTACAAAGTATGGTAAGTCAGGGTTGTCATGGGCAATATCGGCAATGTTCCAGGGTCCCATAAAGGCCATGGCTGTTTCACCGCTGATAAAGGCTGCGTCTGCCTGAGGCTGGTTATACTCAGCACAGGCTTTGCTGGCCAGACCAGTATCTACTAAGCTTACCCAGTAGTTCATAGCCCGGACACCAGCAGCAGAGTTGAAGATAGCTTCTGTGTTATCTTCATTGAGCATATCTCCACCATGTGCCCAGAGGATTATAGCCCAGTTGTGGATTAAGTCCCAGGCAGCTGTACCGGCAGTAGCGATAGCTCTTCCTTCACCGTGGACTTCTATAATCTTCTTACCTACTTCAAGTAACTGTTCATAGGTTTGTGGAGGCCTTACGCCGGCTTCTTCAAACATCTTGGTGTTGTAGAAGAGTACTCTTGTTTCAGCAAACCAGGGTACACCGTAGTATTTACCATTGAGGGTTGTTGATTCCAGGTTAGCGGCGAAGAATCTGTCAGCACCGCCGAATTCATTGATATCGATCTCTACCAGTCCACCGGTTTCTGCATACTGGGGATTCCAGGTGGTTCCCAGCTGGAAGACGTGAGCGCCTTCGCCGGTGATCAGGGCATTCATGATTCTGGGGCCGTCTCCCCAACCGATTTCTTCAAAAACTACTTTAATACCGGTTTTGGCTTCAAACTCGGCTGCTTTTTCCTGCATCCAGGCGACGTGTAATGCAGATGGAGCATTATCCATTGCCCAGAAGAGGATTTCTGTTCCGCTCGCGATAGAGAAGACTGCGAGGGTCAAAATGAGTGTTAACAGAACTAATCTCTTTTTCATTTTTTTACCTCCTGTTTTTTTGTATTTTAATAAACCTGACCAACAGAGACCAACTGTTTAGTGAAATACTGACTACTCTCTAATACTCACCTCCCTGTCAGGATAGCTTTATATAGTTTAAAAATTAAAATCTAAGGAACTTAACCCTTTGTGGCTCCTGCAACCAGGCCGGCTACAATATGTTTCTGGACTGAAGTAAAGGCAACGATAACCGGTATGGTGGCAAAAACACAGGCAGCCATCATTTCTCCCCAACGGGCCTGGTTCTGGGAAATATACTGTAATAGGCCGAGGGCAATGGTTCTGGTTTTGGTACTGGTCAGGATGGTGGCAAAAAGGATTTCGTTCCAGCCCATGATAAAGGCATAGATACCCATTGCCGCCAGGCCTGGTTTGGCCAGAGGAATAATAACCTTATATAAAGCCTGGAACCTGTTACAGCCATCAATTAAAGCCTGTTCGTCGATATCCTTTGGCACTGAATCCAGGTAATTTCTCAGCATCAGTATAGAAAAGGGTAGGGCAAAGGAGGTATAGGTAAAGATCATCCCATGAAAGGTATTTGTCATTGGTATTCCCAGCGTATTTTTTATCCATGTAAATAACATGAAATAAGGGATGATGAAGAGGATGCCAGGCAGCATCTGTGTTGCCATCAAAACAAGAATATATAAATCCCTACCCCAAAATTTAAATCGCGAGATACCATAGGCAGCAAGTGTGCCCAGGACCAAAGCACAGAGCATGGTCCCAGTACTGATGATAAGGCTGTTTGTAAAATATTTTAAGATAGGCACAGTAGTATTCATATTCTTATAATTATCCAGTGTAAAGGTCTGCGGTATCCAGGTTGGCCGCATTCCCTGAATTTCCACTGATGTTTTAAAGGAACTGGAGACCATCCAGGCATAAGGACCAAGAACAAAGAGAATTACAACTATAATAATCAGGTAGAAAAAGAAATTCTGTACTGGTGTTCTTCTGCTCATCTTTTACACTCCTTTTATTCTTCTGCACGTACACGGAAGAAATATTGATAGACAACAGTAATTACTAACATCATTAACATCAAAATTACAGATAGGGCAGAACCCTGGCCGTAATTATAGTTATCAAAGGCTTCCCTCATAATCAGGGTATTGGGAACCTCGGCATGAATTCCCGGATTCCTGCCAAACAAGACTACAAACTGGTTATAGGCATGGAAATTCCAGAGGATATTCATGATCATGATGGTCTTGATTACAGGTTTTAGATAACTCAGGGTTATATGTTTAAAACACTGCCAGGCATTAGCCCCATCGATCCTGGCTGCTTCATATAGTTCAACTGGAATGGTCTGCAGCCCGGCCAGCAACATCAAGGAGGTTAAAGGCCATCCCTTCCAGATGGAGGCGATAATGACTGCCCAGATAGTATTTTTCCCTACCAGCCACATTATGGGCTCCTGTATAATACCTATGCGCAATAGCATCTCGTTTAGAATACCTATTCGCGATTGAAAGATAAAACGCCAGAAATTATAGGCTACAGAATCAGGAGTTATATAAGGTATCAGGATTATTCCCCTTACAATGTTTCTTCCTACAAAGGGTTTGTTCATCAGGAGGGCAACTCCCAGGGCAATTAAAAAGCCGACAGTAATGGTAACAAAGCCGTAGAGCAGGATGTTCTGTAAACTCCGCAGGAAACGCTGCCCGACAGTAGTAACAGGATTAAAGGCTGTAATATAATTTTTCAGTCCGGTAAAGGGGGCTTCCCGCCAATTCCTGATATTCCTCAAGGTTAAATCCCTGAAACTGATTAGAATACCCCAACCCATTGGAATGACATGGACAAGAATCATAGCGATAACAGCTGGAAGAATAAAGAGGTAACCTAGATATCTAACTTTTTTCATTTGCCTATCACCTCGAATTTTGTATAAAAATATTGAAATACCAATAACTAAAACGGTTTAGAAAAATTGTATAAAAATAACTTTTCTTCTGTTTTAATATATTCTATAATAATTTAAAAATTCCTTCTCCAAAAATAAAAAAATTTGAAATTTATTCTAAATTTAAACAGAAGAATACAGAAGGCCTTAAAAAACTTCGATAATTAGCCGCCTTTACGGGCATAATATTTTATATAAA
This sequence comes from Halanaerobiales bacterium, assembly GCA_025451675.1. Classification (GTDB taxonomy): domain Bacteria; phylum Bacillota; class Halanaerobiia; order Halanaerobiales; family DTU029; genus DTU029. Next base: position 40,807 of record JANWJZ010000002.1, read on the forward strand.
TTTAAGTAGCAAATTTAAAAGATAATAAATCCAATAAATGATTAAGGAGGTTAATAGATAAATGGTAGAACAATTCTCTGATTGGGATAAATGGAAGGATTCTTTACGGAAGGCTATTGAACTGGGGCAGAAAATCGGTTTTGAAGAAGAGACGATAGTCAGGATAGCCAGAAAAATCGGTGACCTCCTGAACCTGCATGCTGATCCGGAGAATAGGGAGCAGAGGTTAATAAAAGAATTATGGGATGTGGCCGATGAGGCAGAGCAGAAGATTCTGACAAAGCTCATCATTAAAATGCTTAAAAAGGAGGAAGCACTGGTAAAAAATTAAACTTCTTCTGGTAAAGTATAGTATAAGGTGATAAAATAAATTAATGTAGGATGCTCTGGCTAATCCTGCATTTTTTTCTTCTTTTCTTTTTTTCCTTAATTAGGATATAATATAATAAAGGTAATATTATTCCGGAACTGATGAAAATATTCAGGAATTAATTATATAAGAATATTTCTTAAAGGGAGTTTTAAAGATGATTATCACAGTTACGTTAAATCCTGCTCTGGATAAGGTCATTTACCTGGAAAAACTGCGCAGCGGTAGACTGAACCGGAGCAGTAAGGTTACTGTGCGGGCAGGAGGCAAGGGTATTAATGTGGCCAGAATACTCCATACCATGGGTGAAGAGGTCCTGGCCATGGGCCTCATAGGCGGCTATATTGGGGAAAGATTGGGAGAACTCATCAGGGAGGAAGGACTCCCGGCCTGTTTGACCAGCAGCAGATATATAAGCAGGGAAAATATTAAAATAATTGAGGAAAATAAAAGGGAGACGGAGATAAATCAGGAAGGGAAAGTAGACCAGGAGAGTTTTCTGAACTTTAAAGAGGAGCTGAAAGAAAAGCTGCCCGGAGCCAGTCTGCTGATTCTCTCCGGCAGCCTGCCCCGGGGTTTGCCGCTGGATACTTATCAGGAATTGGTTTCCCTGGCCAATGACTATAATGTACCGGCTATTCTGGATAGCTCCGGCCTTCCCTTTAAGTATGCCCTGGAGAGCGGGCCTTATCTCATCAAACCCAATATCAATGAGTTAAGTGAACTGGCTGGAGAAAAGGTCAGCTTTGTACCGGATGTACAGAGGATTGTAAAAAGGCTTTTACAGAAAGGAATTAAGAATGTAGTTGTCTCCATGGGGAAGAAAGGTGCCTACCTGGCCAATGGAAAGGAATCCTACCTCATCATCGCGCCTGAAATAAGGATTGCCGATACCACTGTTGGCGCAGGGGATACCATGGTGGCCGGGCTGGCCATTGCCCTGCAGAGGGGTTATGGCTTTCTGGAGATGGGTAAATATGCTACGGCCCTTGCCACTTTATATGTCAGCGGTGAAAAATTGACCGAAGCCAACCTGGAGAAAATGATTGAGAGATTAGAAGTAATGGATGGTGATTTTCCATATGAAAAGTTATAAGGGGATGCCTGTTTCCAAGGGAATAGTAATCGGTAAGGTATATAAATACTCTAAAAAGAGTGCCTTAATAGAAAGCTATCAGATCGATGTAGAAGAGATAGCGGAAGAGCTGGAAAGGTTCAGAGAGGCAAAAGAGATTGCCCATCAAACCCTTCTACATATCAAGGAAAAAGCCAGCCAGGATCTGGGAGAAAATCAGGCCCAGATTTTTAATGCCTATATCCATATGTTGAATGATCCTGTATTCAGTGAAAGGATTCAGGGATTGATCAGTGAAGAAAGGCTCAATGTGGAGGGGGCCATTCAGAAGGCCCTGGCCGAACTCTCTGAAAAATTCAGGAGGCTGGATAATGATTATATCCAGGAAAGGCTGCGGGATATAGAGGATGTGCTCAGCCATCTTTTGAGGGCCTTACAGGGTTCTGCCAACAGCCTCAGCAATCTGCCGGAGAATTCCATAATAGTAGCCGAAGACCTGACTCCTTCCGAGATAGCCCTGATAGACAAAGAATTACTGAAGGGATTTGTCCTGAGGCAGGGGGGAATGACCTCCCATACAAGCATTGTAGCCAGAAGCCTGGGTATCCCGGCCATAATCAATGTGGATGAAAGGATCATGGATGAGGTAAAGAATGGTGAAGTGATTATCCTTGATGCCATAAAAGGAGAGGTCTATGTCTCGCCGGAGCGGGAGATTCTGGAGAGATACAGGAAAAAGATCTGTATCTTAAAAAAGAGGGAAGAGGAATTACTGGGCTTAAGCCAGGAAGAGGCCATCACCAGGGATGGGCACAGGATCAAACTGGCAGCCAATATCAACTCCCTGGCGGAGTTGGATGCAGTCCGGCGGGTTAATGGGGACGGGATCGGGCTTTTACGGACCGAGTTTCTCTTTTTACGCAGGGAACACCTCTTTGATGAAGAACGGCAGTTTAAAATCTATAAAAAAGTCGTGGAAAAGATGGAGGGAAGGCCGGTAGTCATAAGATTACTGGATATTGGCGGGGATAAAGACCTGCCCTATTTTGAGGCTCCCAGGGAGATTAACCCCTTCCTCGGCTGGCGGGGTATCCGGGTTTCCCTGGAAAGGCAGGATATCTTCAAAAGCCAGCTCAGGGCTCTTTTAAGGGCCAGCCACTATGGTGATATAAGCATACTGATCCCCTTTATTTCCTCCATCGAGGAATTGAGGGAGGTCAAGGGTATAATTATCGAGGTGAAAAATGAACTGGAACAGGAAAACATCCCCTATAACAGGCAGATTAAAATCGGCCTCATGATCGAAATTCCTTCAACGGCCATCATGGCCGATGCCTTTGCCCGGGAGGTGGATTTCTTCAGTATCGGTACCAATGATTTGATTCAATATACCATTGCCGTTGACAGGAATAACAGCAGGATTGCCAGCCTCTATACCCCCTTCCATCCGGCAGTATTGAAACTCATTCACCAGGTGGTAAGGGCAGCCCGGGCAGAAAGGATAGGCGTCAGTGTCTGTGGAGAGGCGGCTGCCAATAAATACCTGCTCCCTGTCTTTGTCGCCATGGGAATAACTGAGCTTAGTATGAGCAGTGGTTATATCCTGGAAACCAAGAAACTGATCCGGAAATTGAACAAGGGAGAATTGGGACAACTGCTGGATAAGGTCATGGAGATGAACCAGGCTACGGAGATAGAAAATTATCTTAAAAGGTATATGGAAGCACTACTGGGAGCCAGAAATGGAGGAAGTAATGGCAGCCGGCACGAAAAAGAGTAAAAAATATTATACCTATATTATTAAATGTGCAGATGAGACCTTTTATACCGGCTATACCACTGATCTGGAAAGGAGGCTTGCTGAGCACAACAGCGGCCTGGGGTCCAGGTATACCAGGGGGCGGTTGCCGGTAAGCCTGGTCTATTATGAGGAACACAACAGCAGAAGTGCTGCCATGAAAAGGGAATACAGTATAAAACAATTAACCCATAAGGAGAAGGAGGAACTCATCAGGGGGCAGGGATAATTATTACGGGGTGAATAGAAAAGTGAGGTTAATTGCATAATGATAAAGGGTACAGGTATCGATCTGGTCAGTGTAAAACGGATAGAGAGGGTAATCCGGCGCTGGGGCCTGAAGTTTATTTTAAAGGTTTTTACTCCTGCAGAGATAGAATACTGCGAAAGCAAAGAAGCCAGGTACCAGCACTATGCAGCCCGTTTTGCCGCCAAAGAGGCAGCCGTGAAGATGCTGGGTAAGACAGCCGGTATTGGCTGGAAGGATATTGAGGTCAGCCATGATGGGGATGGCAAACCGGTCCTCATCTTACATGGCCAGGCCCGTCTCCTGGCGGAAGAACTGGGTATAAAGATGGTTCACATCGCCATTTCCCATGAGCGGGACATGGCAGTAGTACAGGTCATCGGGGAAGGTGATTAGATGATTGTTCTGACTCCGGAGGAAATGAGAGCAGTAGATAAAAGGGCTATAGAGGAAGGTTTCCCTGAATTGCTGCTCATGGAGATAGCCGGCCGGGCTGTGGCCGAAAAGGCCAGTTTCATCCTGGAGGATGAGTGTGGCCATCATCATCCGGGAGAGGGGAAGAAAGGCCTGCATGGCCATAGAGATAAGGAAGTAGTGATCGTAGCGGGCAAGGGAAACAATGGCGGTGACGGGCTGGTTGCTGCCCGTTATCTTGACATGTGGGGCTTTCATGTTAAAATAATATTGCTGGCTGAAGAGGCAGACTTAACAGCCAGTTCCCTCACCAATTATAATCTATGCAGATTAAGGGATATAGAAATATTATCCTTTCAGAATATAGCAGGATATAGAGAAGAAATAGCGAATTTATTGAATGGGGCAGATTTAGTCATTGATGCCCTTCTGGGTACCGGTATAAAAGGTACTGTAAAAGAACCATATTCAGGAATAATCCGTCTGATAAACCACTTTTCTCACCGGATACTGGCAGTGGATATCCCCTCCGGTATTGATGGCAGAACCGGTGCTATACTGGGGGAGGCAGTGCAGGCAGATTATACCCTCACCATGGCCTTTCCCAAGATTGGGCTGGTAGTTTACCCGGGACGGGAATACTGTGGTGAGATTGAAATAGTAGATCTGGGGATCCCCCTGGATTATGCCCTGGCGGAAAAGCCCACTCATTTCATGCTGGATGAAGAAGAGGCCTGGGCTCTCCTGCCGGAAAGGCCCGGGGATTCCCACAAAGGGACTTTCGGCCGGGTAGGGGTCATCGGCGGTTCTGCCGGTATGTCCGGAGCCCCCTTCCTCAGTGCTTTTGCGGCCCTGAAAGTCGGGGCCGGCCTGGTCAGGGTGGCAGTACCGGAAGAGATCCAGTCCATTGTGGCGGCCTATTCTCCGGAACTGATGACCCTGGGACTGGAATCCCTGGAAAATCCCCTGTCAGATAAGAATCTGGACAGGATTAAAGGTTTGATGGAAGAGTCCACAGTCCTGGCTGTGGGGCCGGGCCTGGGTACCTCAACCGGCAGCCGGGAATTGGTCAGCAAAATCCTGCAGGAATATCCGGGGCCTCTGGTCCTGGATGCGGATGGGATTAATTCATTGGAAAGCCTGGAATTACTGGCGCAGAGGGAAGGGGCACTGATTTTAACACCCCATCCGGGAGAAATGGCCCGCCTGATTGGCGGGAGTACCAGGGAGATCCAGGCCAACCGCATTGAAGTAGCCCGTACTTTTGCTGCAGAATACGGAGTATACCTGATTCTGAAAGGTGCTGCTACTGTAATTGCCTTCCCGGATGGTATAGTCTATTTGAATCCATCCGGTAATGACGGTATGGCCACTGCCGGCAGCGGAGACGTCTTGACCGGTATCCTGGCCGGCCTGCTGGCTTCCGGTGTAGAAGTAGAGGATGCAGTCATTCTTGCTCCCTACCTGCATGGATTGGCCGGTGATCTGGCGGCCAGTGAATTGACTCCCTATAGCATGACGGCAGGAGATATCATTGCCTATCTGGGAAAAGCCATTAATTATCCGGATCTGGACCATTAAATATAGAGTATTATTTATCTATTAGCCATCAGCTAATAACTATTAACAGTTCACAATTCAAGCTAACTAAATACTACATTATATAAACTATATATAAACTATCCAGAATGGGATTGATAATAATGATTGATTTTACCCGCCCGGTATGGGCTGAAATAAATCTGGACAATTTAAGATATAATCTGGCACAGATAAGAGAAAGGATTGCCGGGGATACAGAGATCATGGCTGTTATCAAGGCCAATGCCTACGGCCATGGGGCCGTCCCTGTTGCCCGGACCCTCCTTGCAGAGGGTGTCCAGCGTTTTGGAGTTGCTTTGCCGGAAGAAGGAGTGGAGTTACGGCAGGCAGGTATTACTGCCCCCATCCATGTCCTGGGGGAAGCCCTCAGTACCCAGTATCAGCTGATTATCGATTATGACTTAACCCCTACTGTGGCCAGGATGGAGACACTGGAAGCCCTGAACAATCTGGCCAGGGCCCGGGGGATAGTGAAAAAAATCCATGTAAAGATTGATACGGGCATGGGGCGGATCGGGCTGCAGCCGGAAGAGGGATTAGATTTTATTAAAAAAGCAGCTGTAATGAGTAATATAGAGCTGGAGGGGCTGATGACCCATTTCGCCACTGCTGATGAAAGGGACAAGGATTATTGCCTGCAGCAGGGAGAGAGGTTTTATAAACTTTGCCGGGAACTGGAGAAGGCTGGCATCAGGATTCCCCTGAAACATGCCGGCAATAGTGCAACGGTTATTGACCTGAAGGGATTCCATTTCAATATGGTCAGGCCGGGTATAGCCCTCTATGGCCTCTTGCCTTCAGACGAGGTAGAGCAACTGGATTTAAAACCTGTCCTGAGCTGGAAGGCCAGGATTGATTTCCTGAAGGAGCTTCCAGCAGGCAGTCCCATCAGCTATGGGGCCAGCTATGTGACGGAAAGGAAGAGTAGGATTGCCACTATCCCGCTGGGTTATGCGGATGGATATTCCCGTCTTCTTTCCAATAAAGGGTATGTGTTAGTTAAAGGGCAGAAGGCCCCTATCCGGGGCCGTATCTGTATGGATCAATTTATGGTTGATGTTACAGACATTCCTGGTGTTGAGGTTGGAGAGGAAGTGGTCCTGATCGGCAGGCAGGGTAGTGAGAGCATCAGTGCTGCAGATCTGGCCTCCCTGATTGGCACCATTCATTATGAGATATTGACAAACATCTCCTCAAGGGTACCCAGGAAATATATCTCAGCTGGTAAGGGGGTAGATTGATGATTGAAAGGGAAATAACCATAAAAAACAAAACCGGTTTACATGCCCGCCCGGCAGCCATGTTTGTGGAGGCGGCGGATCGTTTTGAATCGGAGATAGAACTGATCTTTGATGGTATAACTGTTAATGCCAAGAGTATCATCGGTGTTCTGTCCTTGGGAATCGGTAATGGTGACAAGGCCATCCTGCGGATTTCCGGCAGTGATGAGGAAGAGGCCATGGAAAAATTAGTGCAATTAATCGAGAACCGCTTTGGGGAGGAGGGGCCGGGAGATGATTTTATCTGACAGGACTATCAGAGATTTGATGGGAAAGGGGACACTGAAGATAGAACCGCTGGAAGATTACCAAATCCAGCCAGCCTCTGTAGACCTGCGCCTGGGGAACAGTTTCCTTAAGCTGGATGAGAATATGACTGAGGTAATGACTCTGGATGAGGAGATAAAATACGTCAGCTATTGTTCGGAGGAACTGGTTATCCCGCCACATTCCTTTTTGTTGGCGACAACCATGGAATATATAGAACTGCCAGATGATATTACTGCTTTCGTTGAGGGGAGGAGTTCCATCGGCCGGATGGGGCTTTTTATTCAGAATGCCGGCTGGGTAGACCCGGGTTTTAAAGGGCAGATTACCCTGGAGCTATACAATGCTAACTCCTTACCTATCAAGCTGACCAGCGGCCGGAGAATCTGCCAGTTAGTCCTGGCCAGGATGGACGAAAGAGCCTTGAGACCCTATCAGGGCAAATATCAGAATCAGAGAGACGCTGTGGGAAGCAGGGTTTACCTGGACCTGGAAAATCAGTGAGAGGGATATTTCCTCCGGAGCCAGCATAAACTTTTTATATACAAACGATTCTACCAGAACTTACCAACCTGTATAAGTAATTCCTTTATTGACTCTAACTGGGACTTATAATATACTTAAGTATGAACTTTATTATAATAGTCATCTTTAAGAGGTGAGGAAATGGCAGAAAATAAAAAGTGGCGCCTGGGGAATATAACCGATGAGGAAAAAAAGAAGATAGCCAGGGAAATGATTGAGGGATACAGGAAGATGGCTGACCTGAATCTGGAGTTAGCTGAAGAAGGGATGAAGTCCAGGGATGAGACAGCGTGATGTCTCATCTTTTTTTAACATAGGCACAAATATCTATCCCGCTTCGCTCGCCAGAGATTTGTGCCATTAGAAAAAATTATCACAGATGTATAAAACTGCTATATGTGGAAGATATTAATATAGAACTCTCTTATTGAGGAAAGACAATAAGTTAATATTGACAGAAATAAAGCTACTTCTATATAATGATTATATAGGATTCTTTGGGGGTGTTCTTTTTGGGTAATTTAAAGCGGGTGATGATCAGTCTGCCTAATCAGCTACTACAGGAAGTAGACGGTTATGTAAAAAAAAGCAGTGGAAACCGGAGCGAATTCATCAGGGAAGCCATGAAATCCTATCTGGAGGAGAAAAAGAAGCAGGAGATAAGGGAGCAATTGAAGACCGGTTACCTGGAAATGAGCGCCATCAATCTTCAGCTAGCTGATGAAGGCATCAAATGTGATGGGCCGACCATCTATTTATATGAAGAGAAATTGGCGGAGAGTGAATAGAGTGTGAACGTGAGCAGAGGCGATATCTATTATGCAGATTTAAATCCCGTTGTTGGGTCAGAGCAGGGTGGAGTGAGACCTGTTCTCATCATTCAGAATGATATTGGTAATAAGTATAGCCCAACAGTGATAGTCGCTGCGATTACATCCAAGATTGATAAGGCCAAATTACCCACACATGTTGAGATTTCTGCCAAGGATACCAATCTGGAGAAGGACTCTGTTATCCTTCTGGAACAGATCCGGACAATAGATAAGAAGAGACTACAGCGGCATGTGACACATCTCGATAAGAGCATCATCGAAAAGGTGGATGAGGCTATCGAGATAAGCCTGGGATTAATTGACCTTTGAGCTCCCTGAAAGAGGAGTTCTTTTTTTTATATACATAAAAAGCAGAGGAGGAAGAGGATATGAAAGCGATTATTAATGGAAAGATTTACACAATGGCAGGAGAAATAATTGAGGGAGGCAGTGTACTCATTGCCGATGGGAAGATTAAGGAGGTGGGAGCCGGTATAGAGATTCCAGCAGGAGCTGAGATAATCGATGCAGAGGGAATGATAGTCTTCCCCGGTATCATTGACGCCCATACCCATCTGGGAATAGGTGAAGATGGCCTGGGCTGGGAAGGCCGGGATTATAACGAAATGAGCGATCCCATCACACCACACCTCCGGGCCATAGATGCCATTAATCCCCGGGATGAGGGGTTAAGGAATGCCCGCCTGAATGGAGTTACCACAGTGGGGACCGGGCCGGGCAGTGCCAATGTCATTGGCGGGGAGAGTGTGGCCATCAAGACCTGTGGCCGGACCGTTGATGAAATGATTGTCAGGAACCCCATTGGTATCAAGGCAGCCCTGGGAGAGAATCCTAAGGCAGTTTATGGTGAGAAAAACAGGTCACCCCAAACCAGGATGGCTGTTGCCGCCTTGCTGCGGGAGTATCTAATCAAGGCCCAGGACTATCTGGCCGAGAAAGAGTACAAGGAGCAGAAGGGGGAACTCTTCAAGCGGGACCTGAGGATGGAAAGCCTGATACCGGTTTTAAAGAAAGAATTACCCCTGAAGGCCCATGCCCACAGGGCTGATGATATCATGACTATCCTCAGGATTGCCCGGGAGTTTGATATAAAGGTTACCCTGGATCATTGTACTGAGGGCCACCTGATTGCAGAAGAGATTGCCCGCTCTGGATTTCCAGCTATTGTAGGCCCGACCCTCAGCGGTAAGACCAAGGTAGAACTGGCTGAATCCAGTTTCAGCACACCGGGTATACTGGCTAAAGCCGGAGTCATGGTGGCCATAATGAGTGACCATCCGGTAGTGCCCACAGAGAACCTGCCGGTCTATGCAGCCCTGGCAGTCAAGGCAGGCATGCCGGAGGAGGAAGCCCTGAAGGCTATTACCATAAATCCGGCTATCATCCTCGGTATCGATGACCGGGTTGGCAGCATTGAGCCTGGCAAGGATGCGGATCTGGTCATTTTTGATGGCCATCCCCTGGACATACAGGCAAAGGTAAAACGGGTCTTTATTAATGGCGAAGAAGTAATGGATTAACTCCATTTACTTTTATTACCAGCAGGACTTCCCTTTCAGGAAGCGAATTAATTAAGGAGAATGTAGAAAGGGTTTTAATTGATGATGAGAGCAAAGTTACTGCAGAGAACGTTGGTCTTGATGCTGCTTTTATCCCTCATCCTTCCCGCTTCCTTTCCCCGGCTGGTGGAGGCCAGGAGCAGGGAAGTCCTCAATAAGGATAATCTGGAGCTCATATTAAAGGGAGTTGTCTCCCTTTATCTTTTGAATAGATTAAATTCTGTGCTCAGGGAAGAGCCGGCTACAGGCCATCTAGAGCCTGGTGGCAGCGGGGTACCGGCAGGCCCCTCCCCCCTGGCCGGCAAGATTATTATCCTCGACCCTGGCCATGGCGGCAGTGATCCGGGAGCGGTGGGGGCCAGAGGCCTGAAGGAGAAGGACGTCAATCTGGATATTGCCAAAAGGGTATACCGCCTCCTGAAGGAAAATACAGGGGCCCAGGTCTATCTCACCAGGGATACAGACCGCTTTATCTCCCTGGCCGAAAGATCTTCCCTGGCCAACAGGCTGGATGGGGATATTTTTATCAGTATCCATATCAATGCGGCGGAAAACGGCCGGGAGCGGGGGATTGAGACCTATGCCCACCATAATGCCGGAAGGGAGGCCTGGGCCCTGGCCTGGTATTTACAGGAGCAGCTGGTGAAAGAACTGGTCCTGCAGAACCGGGGCCTGAAGGCGGGGAATTTCCACGTCATCCGGGAGACCAGGATGGATTCAGTCCTGCTGGAGATCGGTTTTATCAGTGATGCGGCAGAGGAGGCCCTGCTGGCAAAGGCCAGCACCAGAGAGAGGGCTGCCCAGGCCATCTTTGCCGGAATCCTGGCCTATTATCAAAACAGGTAATCCCTGCCCGGTATATGAGCTTGACAGCTGTTATATTTTTCTATATAATTTAATAAAATTAAGGCAAGGGAAAAAGATAAATAGCCAAAGGCCATGAACAGGAACAGATTAAAAGGGAGTTATACAAGCGAACCAGGGACGGTGGGAGCCTGGCCATAACTCGTTTAATCTACCCGCCTGGGAGCCGAAGGTGAAATAAGCAAGCCTATCCGGTTTTCGACCGTTAAAGCGAACGCCTATCTTCTGCATCTTACTTGTGGTGCAGAAAGAAGGCGGCTGAGGGGGTTCAGGTTATTGAACCAAGGAGGATGGTACCGCGAGCACAGCCTCGTTCCTTACAGGAACGGGGCTTTTTTGCTATTGGAAGAACTCATATTAAAATAAAAATAATAAGGAGAAAAGGAAGATGTTCTATGGGCTATAAAAGGATTGTCATCAAAATAGGGAGCAGTTCCCTGGTCCATGAGGGAGGGAAGTTAAACCTGGCCAGGATTGACCATTATCTGCGCCAGATGGTGGATTTGAAAAATCAGGGGCGGGAGGTCCTCTTTGTCACCTCCGGGGCCATCGGTGCGGGTATGGCGGAGCTGGGGGTAAAAGAAAGGCCGAACCTGATCCCCGAGCAGCAGGCCATGGCGGCTGTCGGCCAGGCCCGGCTTATGGCCATCTATAACCG
>JANWJZ010000003.1 GCA_025451675.1 Halanaerobiales bacterium
AGTGTATATCAAAAAGAAAGAAGCAAAAAATTTTTATTATCATTTTAGATGGAAAAAGGAGAAGTTAGGAAATTTATGTGATGTTTATAGAGGAAGTTCACCGAGGCCAAAAAATAAATATTTAGGAGGAACAATTCCCTGGATTAAAATAGGAGATGCTACAGAAGGAGATAATGTTTATATGCATTCTACTAAGGAACATATTATTGAGGAAGGAGTAAAAAAGAGCAGATTAGTTAAAAAAGGGAGTCTAATCTTTGCGAATTGTGGTGTCTCACTTGGGTTTGCGAGAATTATTACTTTTGATGGGTGTATACATGATGGTTATGAAGATTGTTAGCAAGAATAGCTTTAAAGTAGTTGGAATTCTGGTAGAAAGTGACTGGCGTAATATACATAAAAAGATGAGGGAAGCATGGAGTGTTTTTAAGGAGAGAGTAGAAGAAATAAAAGAACGTAAAGGGGATTACTATTTCGATATTAGTCTGGCCATGGAGGAGGATTTATTTAGACAGCTTATTTGTGTGGAAGTAAGTAACTTTAATGACATACCTGTTGGCATGACAGGCAAGGTAATACCTGCAGCTAATTATATTTATTATCAACATAAGGGTCCTGTTGAGAATATTGCAGAATCATTTGGGAAGATTTACCAGTGGGCTGAGGAAAATGCTTATTCTACGGATGATTTCAAGATTGATTATGGTTATAGTGATGATGATATTGGAGAAGTACATGATTTATATTTAAGAGTAAAGGATGAGAAAATTTGAGGCTAGAGCAGATGAGGGAAGTAATACAAAAACATGGGACAAAGTAATACTTGGCCTTTATTTTTTTACCACTGTAGTACTTATTGCGGGTGTTTCTGCTCTGGATCTAAGGTATGGCTGGTCAACGCTAAGCAAGTTCTATATTATAGTAGGGATTTTATTGTATATAATATCATTTTATATAAGCACCTGGGCTATGGTAACAAATAAACATTTTGAGGGTACTGTGCGTATTCAAGAAGACCGTAATCATAATATTATATATGTTTTAAATTGAAGAAGTTAAGGGATTCCAAAAATTTGGACATATTGACTCAAAAAAGTGCAGGATAATATTTGAGTTTATAGAATATATAGAATGAAAGCTTTATTTCTGAGGCAAATGTATAATCGGAGATCTGCGGCACACTATAATAAGGAGTGACTAAGGATGCAGATTATTATTTATGTATTGCTTTCGTTTCTCAGTGGTGCAATCCCCTATTCGCTCATCCTTGGCAAAGTGTTTTTGAAGAAAGATATCCGTGATTATGGAGATGGCAATCCAGGAGCAGCAAATGCCTGGAAGGCAGGCGGGCCGGTACTGGGACTGGCTTCGGTTTTAATGGATGTTTTGAAGGCTTTTTTACCTGTTTATTATGCTCTGGTATCATTTAATATACCGGTTTATTCTCCTTCCTTTGTGGCTATAGCTATCGCTCCTGTTGCAGGTCATGCTTTTTCTCCTTTCCTTAATTTCCGGGGCGGGAAGGCTGTTGCATCTACCTATGGTATCTGGCTTGCTTTATATGGTTTAACTGATGGTTTACTGGTAATGGCAATGGGTTCTGCTTTCTTTTTTATTTTGCAGACTATAGATGCCTGGACAGTTATATTGGGTATGGTATCATTACTGGTTTATTTATTCTTCAGTAATGCCGAAACATATCTCCGTTTATTATGCCTCATGAATATATCAATTGTTGCCTACAGGCACAGAAAAGATTTAAAACCAATTAAGTTACGACCAATATTTGCTACGATGATCAGGAGGATAAAATGGATTTAAGCAATCTTTTATTTATCATAGCTTCTGTTGTATTATCGTATCTTCTAATTGTTCAGTTTATTAACTTTTTCAGCCTGAGAAAATTGGGCCATTTTCCGGCTGTAGAGGATTATCCTTTTGTTTCTATTCTGGTACCGGCCCGTAATGAAGAACGGAATATTGAAAGATGTGTCAGGTCTCTCTTACAACAGGATTATCCCAATTATGAGATTCTGGTCCTGGATGATGAGAGCGAGGACAGGACCTGGGAGATTCTTTCAAATCTTGCCCGGGATAATAAAAAACTTCATATATTTAAGGGCAATCCTTTGCCAGAGGACTGGATAGGCAAGTGTTGGGCCTGTCATCAGCTTTCTCAGTCAGCCCGGGGCGAATATTTGCTTTTTGTGGATGCGGATACTGAACACAAACCTACCATGCTTCGTTCCATTATTGATGCCGCTCAGTTTTATCAGGCAGATTTAGTTACCGGTTTTCCCCATGAAGAAGTGGGAAGCTTCAGTGAGCTATTGACCATTCCCCTGATTAACTGGGGAATCCTATCTGCTATACCCATGCCTCTTGCTTTTGCTTTGCCACATCCGGCTTTATCCATAACTGTAGGACAAATAATGCTCTTTAAGAGGGAAAGTTATGAACAGATTGGCGGCCATGTGGCTGTGAAGAACCACGTCTGTGAAGATATGGCTTTGGGTAGATTGATTAAGGCGATGGGTTTCCGCTGGCGTCTGGTTGATGCCGGTCAGGTTTCCCGGTGCCGGATGTATACTAACCTGGAAGAGGTGGTCAATGGGCTGAGCAAAACTATCTTTGGAGCTATTAATTTCAGGACTTCCCTGATTCTGCTTTTTAGCCTGTTGCTTTTTTTACTGTTCTGTTTCCCTATATTGGTATTGCTTTTATCTTTTATAGTTCCTTTAGCTGATGCCCTTGTCAAAAAGGTTGTTTTTGTTGTTTTGCTTTCCTTATTATCCTGGATGCTTGCCAATATCCGTTTCCCTTTGCCCTGGTATACAGCCTTCCTCTATCCGTTGATCAGTGCTATATCCATATTTATCTTTATCCGGTCAATGTATCTGACAAGCACTGGAAAGGCCTGCTGGAAGGGAAGGTTTATTGCTAATTATCATGTCAGGCAGTAATGGCGGGTATTTAATTTTGTAAAAAGGAGAGATTATGAATATTGAAATTTGTAATGAGGTTAAAATAAGTTATCCTGCCAGTTGTGGGAATGCGCCTAAAAAAGTAACATTGGTGAACCTGTATAAGGCTTTTGCAAATAATGATAAGAAATTTTTAATAGAGAATACCTCTGATAAACTGGTGTGGAATATAATAGGGAAAAAGAAGATTACTGGTAGAGATGAAGTAGTTTCATTATTTTATTTATATAGCCAGAAGGGTATTAAGGAAATTCAGATAATAAATGTAATAACTCATGGGAATGTAGCTGCGGTAAATGGGAGACTGGTTTTTAATGATGAATCCAGCTTTGCATTTTGTGATGTATATAATTTCAGTGGTTTTGGGAAAAATGCTAAAATAAGAGAGGTCAACTCCTATTTAATAAAAATTTAATAGAGAAGGATAAGCTTACTTATAGATGTCTGGCTCCCGATTAAGAGTCAGGTATCCAGCGAAAAGAGAGTGCATTAAAGGGCATTCTCTTTTATTATTATGAGATAAAGGGGAAATGATTAAATTTTATATTTATGTTATAATCTCTATAGAAAAGGTATGTTTTCTAGATTAATTGTTCTTGTTCACCATAAAAAGTATATAAACAGAAAATACTATCATGCTTAATGAAGGTGATTAGAATGAAACATATAGAGGAACAGTTAAAGCTCTTACCCGATTCCCCCGGTGTTTATCTGATGAAGGATGAATTTGACGATATAATCTATGTCGGCAAGGCCAAATCCCTGCGAAACAGGGTCAGATCTTATTTCCGGAAAGGAAACCATACCTATAAGACAAAGGTATTGGTTTCCCACATCAGGGATTTTGATTATATAGTGACTGATACAGAGGTTGAGGCCTACATTCTGGAGGCCAACCTAATCAATAAATATCAGCCTGTTTTTAATATAAGGCTAAAAGATGATAAGACCTATCCATATATTAAGGTAACCCTGAATGAGGATTTTCCAAGGATTTTAAAAACCAGGATTGTAAAGAATGATGGAGCTAAATATTACGGCCCCTTTACCAATGTTGAAAACCTGCACAGGATAATAGATGTTTTAAAGGATGTCTATAAATTAAGGACCTGTAGGAAAGACCTTAAGGCTGGAAAACCGGAGAAGCGGCCCTGCCTGAATTACCATATCGGTAAGTGCCTTGGCCCCTGTATTGGTGCTATCAGTCCGGAAGAATACCGGGCCAGGGTACAGGAAGCCTGTCAGTATCTTTCCGGCCACCAGGGTGATTTGCTAAAAAAACTGGAAGAAGAAATGTACCAGGCAGCAGAGGAGAGAAATTTCGAGCGGGCTGCCCATCTGCGGGATAGTATTAAGGCTTTAAAGAGCCTGACTGAACAGCAAAAGGTAATGTATGATAAGAATATAAACCAGGATGTTATTGCTGTTGTTATAGGAGAAGATGGACAGTCCTGTGTCCAGTTATTAATCATCAGGAATGGTAGTTTGATAGGCCAGGAGTATTATATAATGGAAGGGACGGAAGAAGAGGGAGAAAAAGATATCCTGGAGTCCTTTTTACCACAATACTATGAGCGGGCTCTGGAAATACCTGATGAGATTCTGTTGAGTACAGAGATAGAGCGGATGGACCTATTACAGGATTTGCTGAGGAGAAAGAAAGGCAGGAAGGTTACCGTTTCCATACCCGTTATAGGGGAGAAGAGGAAACTGGTAGAGATGGCCTATAATAACGGGGTAGAAAGTTTAAAGAGAGAAGCCGTCAGGGAGAAATATAAACGTTCCCGGACGACAGATGCTGTTGTGAAGTTAGGGGAAATCCTGGAACTTGAAAAACCCCCGGTTTATATTGAAGGGTTTGATATATCGAATATCCAGGGTACTGACCCGGTAGCTTCCATGGTGGTCTTCAAAGACGGACAGCCTGCGAAGGATAATTACCGCCGTTATAAGATTAAGACTGTGGAAGGCCCCAATGATTATGCCATGATGAAGGAAGTAGTGGAAAGGCGCTATCGGAGGGTATTGGAGGAAGAGAGGCCTCTCCCGGATTTGATTCTCATAGATGGCGGTAAGGGGCAATTAAGGGCTGCCTATGAGGTACTGGAAGAACTGGAGATTTCCCATATTCCCATAATCGGGCTGGCGGAGAGAAATGAGGAGGTCTTCCTGCCGGGAAGGAGTGAACCGGTAATTATACCGAAAAATTCTCCTGCCCTGCATCTATTACAAAGGGTGAGGGATGAGGCCCATCGCTTTGCCCTTAACTATCATCGTAAATTACGGTCCCGCCGTTTGACTCATACCATGCTTGATGAGATTCCTGGAGTGGGGCCGGTAAGAAGGCAGGCTTTATTGCAGCATTTTGGTTCACTGGCCGAAATCAGGAAGGCCAGTATCAGTCAGTTAAAGGAAGTGGAAGGGATAAGTGCCAGGATAGCCAGGAATATTTATGATTATTTACGGGAGAATACCAGGCCATAGATATTCTTATATAAGTTTATAAGGAGGTAAGAGTATGAAATATAAAATGGTTGTACTTGATCTGGATGATACTTTATTGAATAAGAATCTGGAGATCAGCGAAGAGACCGTAAAGACTTTGACCAGGTTAAAGGAGATGGGGGTAGAGATAGTCATCGCTACCGGCAGGATGTTTTCCTCTGCCTTGCCCTATATCAATCAGCTGGGTATAGAGGGACCGGTGATTAATTATAATGGTGCCTATATAAAGGAAGTAGGGAAGGATAGGCTTATCTATCATAAGCCTATACCACTGGATATAGCGAAGAAAATTATCAAAGAGGCGGAAGAGGCAGATCTCTATATCAATATTTATATTGATGATTTACTCTATGTGGCGGAAAGGAATGAAAAGAGTGACTTATATTATAAGACCACTGGTGCTCAGTCTGAACCGGTAGGAAAGCTATCTGAGTTTATTTATAAAGACCCGACCAAGATGTTGATTATTGAAGGGAACAGGGAGAAAATGCAGGAGTATCTGTCCTATTTTAAAGATAAGTACCGGGGCATTGTTGCAGTAACCCAGTCAAAGGATTATTTTATTGAATTTATGGCCAGCGGGGTTTCCAAGGGCACGGCTGTTGAGTTTCTGGCGGAGAAACTTAATATCCCCCTGGAAGAGGTCATTGCCATCGGGGATAATTGGAATGACCTGGAGATGATTCAGACTGCCGGCCTGGGTATTGCCATGGGTAATGCTCCTGCCGGGGTTAGAGAGGCAGCTGATTTGGTGGCAGGTAATCATGATGAGGAAGGGGTCAGTGAGATCCTGAAGGAGATATTTTCATTAAAATAATCAATTAATAAATATTTTATCATCTGTTAACATATGATTGATAAATACGAAATAGTAAAGGAGTAGGGTGAATGAAGAAGAGAGTAGAACTGGGATATGGAAATACCTCGATTGAGATTGAATTGGCGGGTAATTATCAAATTCTCCAGTCCAGTATTATGGAGCAGGAGATCAATTGGCAGGAGAAGGTTTTTAATGCTTTTTCCAGGCCGATTGCCTCTCCTACTTTAGCTGGGATAGTAGAGGAGGAAAAACCGGAGAAAATAGTAATTATTGTCAATGATTTGACCAGGCCAGTACCTTATGAACTGGTGCTGGTACCAATGTTGGAGGAATTACATGCAGCCGGGATAAAAAGAGAGCAGATTACCCTTCTTATTGCAACCGGGATGCACCGGCCAATGACTGCTGAGGAGGTAGCCAGTAGCCTGGGTGAAGAAGTTGCCAGGGCCTATAGATGGGTAAATCATGATTGCGATGGAGAACAGGCCTATTACGGAGAATTAAGTGAAGGCGTGCCCCTTTATGTAAACCCCCTGGTTGCGGAAGCCGACCTCTTATGTGCCGTAGGTCTTATTGCTCCCCATTATATGGCCGGTTATTCTGGAGGCAGAAAATCCCTCCTGCCCGGTGTATGCGGCCGGGAAACCATAGAGAAACACCATTCATTGATGCGCAGAGAGGGAAGCACTACAGCCAGCCTGGCGGAGAATGACTTTCATAAGGTGATGGTGGAAGCAGCAGAAAGGTGCAGGTTAAGATTTATTGCCAATGTAGTAGTTGACAGCAGGAATGAGCCGATCGACCTGGTAGCCGGCCACTGGTTGAAAGCCTGGGAGGAGGGAGTAAGGCTCTGTGAGCAAGGTTCCCTGGTTCCCATCGATAAACTGGCTGATCTGGTAATTGTAAGTCCAGGCGGTTTTCCCAAAGATATTAATATGTATCAGGCCCAGAAAGCCCTGGAAAATGCCTCTTATTGCACAAAGGAGGGTGGGAAAATCCTGCTCATAGCCGAGTGCCGTGAAGGTTTAGGAGAGGCGGTTTTTGAGGAATGGCTCCTGGAAGCCAGAGAACCCCGCGATCTGGAAGAGAGGATTAAAAAAGAATTTGTCCTAGGCGGTCATAAGGCTTATGCAATTGCCCGGGTAGCTGTTAACCATTCCCTCTTTCTCTACAGTTCTTTAGATGTTGAAAGTACAGCCAGGTGTTTTATGACTCCTGTAGAAGATATTGAAGGCTTTTTAGCTGAAAATATCAAGGAAGACGACCTGGTCTATGTATTGCCCCATGGGGCCAATACAGTGCCAATATTCAGGAATTAGTGCCATATTATTGACAATATTTCCTCATCCATATATAATAATTAGGAAGCAATAATCCAGTCCATGCCAGTAGTCTATACATATAAAAAATGGCATGAGATGGATTACAGATAAAAGTTATTTTTCTTGTTTATGGTGTGTGTTAAGGGGGTGAATCTAAAATGGCTCATGTAATCTCAGATGAATGTATTATGTGTGGTTCCTGTGAATCAGAATGCCCGGTTGATGCTATTAGCCAGGGTGATACACAGTATGAAATTGATGCAGATCTCTGCATCGATTGTGGTGCCTGTGCAGAGGTATGCCCTGTTGATGCAATCAGTGCACAATAAAACAGGAAAATAACCAATAATGAAAACCGGACTTCAGCCCGGTTTTCTTTAGATATAAATAAAGTATTATTTTACCGCCGGTGGGTAAATTAACACTGAAAATTAACTAATTTTCTTTAAATAAAATGCCCTGAGGAGGTATATAAGGATGACAAATAAGATTGTTATTGTAGGGGCTGGGTTTGTTGGTGCTACAACTGCTTATGCAATAATGAATTGGGGACTGGCTTCTGAGATCGTCCTGGTGGATATCAATGAGAAGAAAGCTGAAGGGGAAGCCATGGATTTGAGTCATGGAGCAGCTTTCGTTAAGCCAGTCAAGGTAAGAAGCGGTGGTTATGAAGAATGTAAGGATGCCCGGATAGTAATTATTACTGCCGGTGCCAATCAGGAACCTGGTGAGACCAGACTGGACCTGGTTCACAAGAATACAAGGGTATTTAAGTCAATTGTTCCAGAGATTATGAAATATACTAAGGATGCAATTCTACTCGTAGTAACAAACCCGGTAGATATTCTGACCTATGTCACCAAGAAATTGTCTGGTTTACCATCCTCCCAGGTAATAGGTTCCGGGACAGTTCTGGATACTTCCCGGTTCAGGTATTTGCTGAGTGAACATTGTCGTGTAAACCCCCGGAATATTCATGGTTATATTCTTGGCGAACATGGTGACCATGAGGTTACAGCCTGGAGTTTAACCACTGTGGCAGGAGTTCCTTTTACTGATTATTGCGTTTTCTGTGGCAGACAGTGTAATAATGAAGAGTTCAGAGAAGAAATTTCCAGACAGGTAAGGAATGCAGCCTATGAGATTATTGAAAGAAAAGGAGCTACCTATTATGCAGTCGGCCTGGGTGTTGCCAGGATTGTAGAAAGTATTTTAAGGGATGAGAATTCTATCCTTACTGTATCGACAATTCTGGAGGGACAGTATGGATTGGAGAATGTTGCCCTGAGCCTGCCGGTTATACTGGGAGCAGAAGGTATTGTCCGGGTTCTGAACCTGGACCTGGCTCCGGAGGAGGAGAAGAAACTCAGGGAAACTGGAGAATTATTGCAGGGAATAATTAAAGATCTGGACCTGGATTAAAGTTCTGGCACGGGATATGCTATAATATATCGAAACGTTTATCTGGCAGGATTTTACTCTTTCCCGGTTATGGGAAGGGGTAATCCTGCTCTTAATTTTAGCCTGGCTTAAAGCGGCTATGAGTAGTATATAAAGTAGTATAGTATTAAAAGAGGAGATGATTAGTGTGTCCTATTTGGAAAAGGTGGATCCAGAAATTTTTAATTTAATTAAGGAAGAAGAGAGAAGGCAGAAGCAAAATATTGAACTTATTGCTTCAGAGAATTTTGTCAGTTCAGCAGTAATGGAAGCTGCTGGTTCAATTCTGACCAACAAATATGCCGAAGGATATCCGGAGAAAAGATATTATGGGGGCTGTGAAGTAGTTGATGAGGTTGAGAAACTGGCTATAGAAAGAGCTAAAAAACTATTTCAGGCCGAACATGTAAATGTGCAGCCTCATTCTGGCTCCCAGGCAAATCAGGCCGTTTATTTTGCCGCTGTCCCACAGGGTGGAACAATACTGGCTATGGATCTGACCCATGGCGGGCATCTTACCCATGGTAGCCCGGTTAATCTTTCCGGGAGGTATTATAATTTTGTTCATTATGGTGTAGACAGGGAAACCGAGACCATTAATTATGACCAGGTGGCAGAGCTGGCAGCAAAATATAAGCCAGCATTAATAGTAGCCGGAGCCAGTGCGTATCCACGAATCATAGATTTTGAAAGATTCCGCCAGATTGCAGATGATAATGGGGCCCTTTTCATGGTAGACATGGCCCATATTGCTGGTCTGGTGGCAGCAGGTTTACATCCTAATCCTGTACCCTATGCAGATTTCGTAACAACTACTACCCATAAAACACTGCGGGGAACCCGCGGGGGAATGATAATCTGTAAGGAAAAGTATGCTAAGGATATAGATAAGGCAATCTTCCCAGGTATCCAGGGAGGGCCCTTAATGCATATTATTGCCGCAAAGGCAGTAGCCTTTAAGGAGGCTTTATCTCCTGAGTTTAAGGAATATCAGCAGCAGATTATAAAAAATGCCAGGGTACTGGCCGATGAATTGATAAATTATGGTTTCAGATTGGTTTCCGGAGGTACCGATAATCATTTGATGCTGGTTGATTTAAATAATAAAGGTATAACCGGAAAGGATGCAGAGACTGTTCTGGATACGGTGGGGATTACAGTAAACAAAAATACCATTCCCTATGAGACAAGAAGCCCCTTTGTTACCAGTGGAATCAGAATAGGAACGCCAGCGGTGACTACCAGGGGGATGAAAGAGGGAGAGATGAAGCTTATTGCTGAATATATCAACAGGGCAATAGAAAATAGAGATAATCCGGCGATTCTGGCCGGATTAAAGGAAAATGTTTACGAATTAACCAGCCGGTTTTAATAGGGGATTCTTCATCCCCTATTTCATTGAATCAGCTTGATATCTATAGTATAATAATTTATAGAATAGCAATATTGATCTGGGTTTAATTTAACTGGAGGTTTTGATTTTGCAGGCTATAAATGTTATCAAGGAAAGTTTTATAAAATTCTATGAATATCTCTTTCAGTTGGTGACGATCAATTTATTTAGTTTTCTTATTTTACTACTGCCCTTTTCTTTACTGGCAATCAGTTCTGTTTATTTTGTATTATTCCTCAGTATTTTAATTTCCTTAACCCTTGCCGGGCCAGTGATATTGTCAGGCATGGATTACATAAATAAAATCTTAAATCGAGAAGATGTCGGAATTAAGGGCTTTTTGGCCGGAATTAAAGTTAATTTTCTTAAAGGAGTCTCTTCCTTTTTCTTTATGCTCGTAACCTATCTTGTTATTTTGCTTGATATATATTTTTTTATGCAGAGGTCAGATAATTTCCTGATGATGGTTATCGGTATTATGTTCTTCTATATCCTGATTTTCTTCTCCTTATTCCAGTTTTATTTCTGGCCTTTGCGGGTGGTGAAGGATATAAATTTTTCCGATGCAGTTAAACAGGCTTTTCTTCTGGTGATGGATAATTTTCTGGTTACTTTCCTGATCTTCGTCTTTGTCCTTCTGATAATTATCCTGAGTTTTATGTTGCCTTTTATTATGCCCTTTTTCTTTATCACTTTCTTATCTCTAACCTTTAGTTTATTAACCAGAACAATCCTGGAAAATTATAAGGAACAGGAGTGAAGGAATTGAAAGATTATTTTATTGGGGTAGATCTTGGTGGAACAAAGATTCTGACTGCCTTAAGTAATGAACAGGGCGATATCCTGAATCAGGTTTATATCCCTACGGAGGCTGAAAAAGGACAGGACTATGTTATAGATAACATTATAAAAAGTATAGACAGCCTTCTGGAAGAGGAGAATATTAGCAGGGAAAATATAAAAAGAATCGGGATTGGCAGCCCCGGGCCTTTAAATATTAAAGAAGGACTGATTTATGAAGCACCGAATTTAAAATGGAAAAATGTACCCATAGGAAAGATACTGGAAGAAAAGACCGGTATTAAGGTAAATCTGGAGAATGATGCCAATGCTGCTGCCCTGGGGGAGAAATTCTTTGGTGCCGGTAAAGATGTTGATAATATGATCTATATAACTGTAAGTACCGGTATCGGTGGAGGTATTATCATTGATAATAAAATCCTGCATGGGGTTAAAGATACAGCAGGAGAGATAGGACATATGGTTATAAAATTAGACGGCCCCCTTTGCGGATGCGGAAACCGGGGTTGTTTTGAAGCCCTGGCCTCTGGAACAGCTCTCAGCAAAAGGGCACGGGAATTGGCTGCTGTTTCGCCGGATAGTCTTTTATATAAACTGGCCGGGGGCGATCTGGCAAAAATTGATGGTAAGGTACTGGCTGAGGCAGCAAAGCAGGGTGATGAACTGGCTTTAAAGATCTGGGATGAGGAAGCCTATTATCTGGGTATAGGTATTGCCAATCTTTTGAATATATTTAATCCAGAAGTAATTATCCTGGGCGGCGGTGTGATGAACTCCTGGGAACACTTTAAAGATAAAATGTTGGAAACTTTAAAGGAATATGCCTTTGAAAGTGCCTATAACTCTGTTGAAATCCGGAAAGCAGCCCTGGGTGGTGAAGTTGGTGCCAGAGGGGCAATAGCAGTTGCTATGGGAGGATAGATTCTGATCGTGAAAAAATCAAAGATAGCGGTACAGGAAATAATTGAAGAGTTTGATCTGGCCTTGTTGGCCGGTAACCCAGAGAACAGATATATCACGATCAGTGATATCAAAAGGCCAGGGATTGAACTGGCCGGTTTCTGGGAGTTTTTTACCCCTGACCGGGTCCAATTACTGGGTATGACCGAGATTTCCTTCTTAAAGGAACTGGATTCGGTAAGACTGGTAAAGAGTATTGAGAAATTATTGAGTTATGATTTGCCCTGTGTGATAATCGCAAGAGGGCTGGATGTTCCGGATATACTTATCGAAGAGGCTGATCGAAATGGTATACCCCTTTTAAGGACAGATATTTCTACAACCCGCTTTTTGAGTTTATTGACCAATTATCTGGAAGAAAGCCTGGCTCCTACCGAGACAGTCCATGGTGTTCTCGTTGATATTTATGGGGTCGGAGTACTTATTACCGGCAAGAGTGGTATTGGTAAAAGTGAGACAGCTGTCCAGTTGGTAAAACGCGGCCACCGCCTGGTAGCAGATGATTTGATTATAGTCAAAAAGATAGGAGAGAGACAGCTGGTAGGGACTGCTCCGGAAGTTTCCAGGCATTTTTTAGAGATAAGGGGCATAGGTATTATAAATATAAGGGCTTTATTTGGTGCCGGTGCGGTTATTGAAAAAGTGGATATAAATATGATTGCCAAACTGGAATATTGGAATGAAGAGAAGTCCTATGAACGGCTTGGTTTCGATAATTTATATGGTGAATTGATGGGTATAGAAATTCCTCAGGTTATAATTCCTGTTAAGCCGGGGAGAGATCTGGCAATGGTTCTGGAGATAGCAGCCATGAACTACCGGATGAATCTTATGGGTTATAATGCGGCCAGGGATTTTTCCCGGAAGGTTACTGAGTTATTGAGGAGTTCAAAATAATGGAGGTCAGTTGATGAAATTTACCGTTAAGGAGCCTATTTTTATCTATATTGGTTTCATGTTAATTGTTTTTCTCAGTATACCCATTCTTGCCCAGGGGAATATTATCTTTGAGGTTGAGGACCCGTTAAATGATGATTATGGGCCTGGAACGTATCAGTATCCTACCAATGAGGCCTTTCATGGTGAAGGTTTCTTTGATATTACCTATTTTTCCATTGAAGATCTGGGGAAAAAATACCGCTTGAATTTTACCTTTCAAAATCTTACTGATCCCTGGAATAGTAAATATGGTTTCAGTTTACCTTTGATCCAATTATATTTCGGTAAAAAAGGCAGCGGTTCTACCGAATTATATCAGGAAGGAGCCAATATCAGGCTGGACACCCGTTATCCCTGGAACAGACTGCTTAAAATCAGCGGTTGGTGGGTCAGGGCTTATACTCCGGAAGATAACCATGAAATGCTTGACTTCTGGGATGTAGAGAATAATCCGGCCAATGTAGAGGATGCACTGGTAGAAGTGAAAGATAACCAGATAAGTATCCAGCTGGATAGAGAGATAATCGGGGATCTGGAAAATGCCTATGTCTATATATTAGTGGGCAGTTATGATCCTTTTGGCCAGGATCATTTCAGGGATATAAAAAATTCACCTTCCTCCTGGTATTTTTCAGATTCCAGTAACGAAAACTTGAAATTTGCTCCCCGGATACTGGATATCATAGTTCCTGCCCATCTGGAACAGGAAAAACTTTTAAGCAATTTTGCTGAAGATTACCCGGTCATATTACCCCTCATCATTACACCTCCCGCCAAAACAGTTATCTATCTACCACCGCTTGTCCTGGCCTTACTTATTCTGGTATTTTTTATAGTGAATAAGTTTAGGCCCGGAAGTTATAATAAGTAGTAGATAAAGAAAAAGGGGGAATAGTTTTGGCAGATGATCCGGGAATTACTGTGAGGCCTATTCCGATTACAGCCGGTGAAAAGGTAGAGATAATCTATGATGGCCTGCTGGCCAGAGCCGGGGCAGATCAGATCTACCTCCATGCTGGATTCGGTCTAAATAATCACTGGGAAAATGTTATGGATATAAAGATGGAGAAGGAAGGCAATGTCTGGAAAGCAGAATGTGCGGTAGAGACAGATAAACGATTCTATATATGTTTTCATGATAGTGCAAATAATTGGGATAACAATAACGGTCAGAATTGGAGTTTTGAAGTTCATAATGGGAAACGTTATTAAGGATTTTTACTATAGAAGCCACCGAAAAACGGTGGCTTTCTTCTTTGCCTATTTCTTTCTTTCTTCTATATTCTTGCTTATAACCAGTGAATCCATTTCTATTCCTAAACCATATTCAGATAGTTCTGCAAGCCATTTATCAATGATTCCTGCCGGGCGGTCAGGAGGAGTGTGGACAGTACCGGAGGTAGCCACAGGGAAGAAACCGTCTTTTTTAAAATAACCAATGGCTATTTTATATTTCTTATCAGGTTCAATTTTAAGATACCAGTTTCCGGCTGGTTCGTTTATTTCTATATCCGTATATTCATCATTACTGAGATTATAAAGGCGCAGGTAGAAAGTATGATTAAAAAAAAGTTCTTTATTGATTTGCCAGTAAGTGAAAAGATACTCTGGATCCCGGCTGAAAAGCCTTATATAATTTTCAGGTAAATCAATATCCCCTCCAATCAAGTCTATGTCTGTGGTAATTACCGGTTCTGACCTATCCTTTATCCAGGGGCTGTTGTTTTCAGGACTGATTTCTCTGGAAAATTCCTCATTTAACACTCCGGTAATCTCCTTTCCACTTTCGTATTCTGCCCTGGTTTTTCTAATAGGGACTTTTATTTTCTGGTCCTTTTGCTCTTTTTTACTTGAAGTAAAGTATAAAACCAATAATAATCCTATAAGCAAAACTACAGGCAGGATATTATAAAGCATTTCCACTTTCAATCTCCTTTCCCAGCTTTACCCCTGTATTTCTTTGATATATTTTAAAATCCAGATCTGGAAAAATATCATTTATCTTTTCTAATTCAGCTATTTTCCTTTCTTCCAGCTGATTTTTCATAATACCTTCAGCCAGGAGGGAAAAGTTATCCAGGTGTTTTTTTGTCCGGAATACAGCATAATCCACCATGGTCCTGGCATTGATAATGAAAGCCCAATCACTGCTCTGGGCCAGCAGGAGTTCCCGGCACATTTGATTTAGGGCTCTGTATATTAAACTGTTTTTATTGGCAAGATGTTTATATTTGCTGGCCAGCTTTATTAATCTTTCTTCAGCTTCGTGGAGATGACGATAAATCCAGTCATTACTGCCATTTAGCCATACCTCATGATATCCCCTGTAACCCCAGCTTGCTTCACAGGGCATGGCGAACTGCTTTTTCTTTTCCTTTTCCAGGTAGCTGGAAAGGGTAGTGGTTTCGATATCATCCTGGTCGAAATGGATCTTTTCCAACAGGAATTCCAGCCACATGGGCCCTTCAAACCACCAATGGCCGAATAACTCAGCATCATAGGGAGAGACTACTATTGGTTTCCTGTCCATAACCTGGCTTAAATATTTAACCTGCTGCTGTCTATTAAACATGAAATTTCCGGCATGCTCTGCTGCTTTTCTCCGGGCGGCTTCTGGATTATAGGGTTCTTTCCAATTGCCCTTTCCTGTAATCCGGTAATATTTGAGTCCGGTATTTTTTCTGACACCGGAAGGCAAATAATCCTTTATATATTCATAGTCCAGGTCCCAGCCTATATCACGGTAATATTCGCGGTAGTCATAATCCCCTGGATAGCCTTCTGCTGCACTCCAGACCTGCCGGGAGGATTCGGTATCCCGGCCAAAGGCTGCTATACCGGAGGGTGTAAAGATGGGTGCATAAAGGCCGTAACGGGGCCTTGGTTTAGCGAAAAGTAAACCATGGCTGGAACAAATAAAATAACGGATATTATTCTGTGCCAGATATGGTTCGACGGCAGGTTTGAAGGCACATTCCGGTAACCAGAGACCCTTTGGTCTTTTATTAAAAACTCTCCTGTAGGTATCTATTCCCATTTTAATCTGGGCATTAATTGCTTCCCCGGTAAGCATCAGGGGTAAATAGCCATGGGTAGCACAGGTAGTAATTAATTCTATCTTTCCTGTTTCCTCCAGTTCTTTAAAGGCTTTCAGCAAATTATTTTTATATTTTATATGGTAGTAATCATAGGTTTTATTAAATAAATCATTATACATCTTTGCTAAATGATGAAATTGCGGTTCATTTTTTGTCCTGTCTATTTCCTTTTCACTTAATTCAATGAGTTTTTCCAGGTGTTTTTTATATCTTAACTGTAAAAGGGGATCAGCCAGCATGGTAATAAGGGTTGGTGAAAGACTAATAGTAAGCTGGTAATCTACCCCTTTTTGAATCAGCCGGTTCAGGACAATTAGAAGAGGGATATATGATTCAGTAATAGCCTCATATAACCATTCTTCAGCAAGCTCTCCTTCCTTCTGGTGTTTTACAAAAGGCAGATGAGCATGCAGGACAAGGGCCAGGTATCCTCTTGACATCAAGAAACCTCCTTTAAAATTAGTTCTCTTTTTAATATGCTTGTAAATACTGGACTTTATTCACCGATATTTTCGTATAAAATTACTTTTTCTGTGCAGACTTTAAAATATATGGGTAAATATAGCAGAGGAGGGTTAACGTGCGGATATTGATGTTATCCTGGGAATACCCACCGGTAAGCCACGGCGGACTGGCCCGACATGTACAGGATCTGAGCGAGGCGCTGGTGAGAAAGGGGATAGAGGTTTTTGTTGTAACCCAGGGTTCGGCAGAACTACCGGCTGATGAAATTATAAATGGTGTCAGGGTTTTGAGAACAATCCCGGTAGCTGTTACAGCCAATAATTTTGTTGAAGATATTCTCCAGTTAAATTTTCAATTGTTGGAAAGAGCTCTGGTACTGTTCAGGGAACTGGATAATAATCTGGACATAATTCATGGACATGACTGGCTGGTTTTCTGGGCCAGTAAAGTATTGAAACATTCCTTTACCACTCCATTAATCTATACCATTCATGCTACTGAATTTGGCCGTAACCAGGGAATTTATAATGATATGCAGAGGTATATTAATGATCTGGAATGGTACGCAAGCTTTGAGGCCTGGAAGCTGATTGTCTGCAGCCAGTATATGAATAATGAAGTGAGAAATCTTTTTCAGGTACCGGAAGATAAAGCTGTGGTAATAGGAAATGGAGTAAATGAAGAAAATTACAGGGGAGATTCTTCTCCTGCATATAGGGACTTCTATGCCAGTCCGGATGAGGATATAGTCTTTTATGTAGGAAGGATCGTCAGGGAAAAGGGGATACAAGTTTTAATCCAGGCTATTCCGGAAATATTAAAGACAAACCCGAAAACAAAGTTTGTTATTGCCGGGAAGGGCCCCTATCTGGACAATTTACGTTCTCTGGCAGAATATCTTGGTGTTGCTGAGCGGGTCTATTTTACCGGATTTATCAGTGACAGGGAACGTAATAATCTTTACCGGATTGCTGATGTAGCGGTTTTTCCCAGCCTTTATGAGCCCTTTGGGATTGTTGCCCTGGAGGCAATGGTTACCAGGACGCCAGTCATTGTCAGCGAGGTAGGCGGACTGGCAGAATTCGTCAGAGATGGAGAGAACGGCCTGACCGTAAAACCGAATGATCCGCAGCAACTGGCGGAGAAAATCCGTTTTTTATTGAACAATAAGGAAAGAGCCCGGGAGATGGCCAGCAGGGCTTATGAAATAGTAAAAAGGGATTTTACCTGGGATGAGATTGCCAATAAAACCCTGGCTGTTTATGAGGAAGTAATTGCCGAATACAGAAAAAGTGGTTGGAGCAGGAAGAAGAAAGTTATAGAGAGGAGAGAAGACAGGGAAGAGTTTATCCATAGATATGCGGGAATTACAGTGAAGTAAACTAATATACACATGAGATTTGAGAAAGGAATTGAAGGAGGAGGTTGAAAACTTGAAAGCAGTTATTATGGCCGGAGGCCAGGGAAGCAGGTTGCGGCCTTTGACCTGTGATTTGCCCAAGCCTATGGTTCCGGTCGTCAATTATCCGGTAATGGAGTATATCATTGATCTTTTAAGGGAGCAAGGTATCAGGGACATTGCGGTAACAGCATTTTACTTACCGGAGAAGATTGAAAGTTATTTTGGCAATGGGGAAAGGTGGGGTGTCAATCTCCACTATTTTATAGAGGAGGAGGCACTGGGCACTGCGGGTAGTGTACATAATGCAGCTGAATTCCTTGATGAGACTTTTATAGTGGTCAGCGGTGATGCCATTACTGATTTTGATTTTACTGATGCTATAAGATTTCATCAGGAGGAAGGTGCCGATGCTACCCTTATTCTGGCAAAGGAGAATATTCCCCTGGACTACGGTGTAGTGATGACTGATGATGATGGCAGGGTAATCCGCTTTCTGGAAAAACCGGACTGGGGCCAGGTTTTCAGTGATACCATCAATACCGGTATATACATCCTGGAACCAAAAATCTTTGAGCTTTATGAGAAAAATAAAAAGTTTGACTTCAGTAGGGATCTCTTTCCCCTGATGCTGAATAGGAATATGGATCTCTGTGCTGTTGCCCTGGAGGGATACTGGAATGATATTGGTAATATAAAGGAATATCATCAGACCCAGTTTGACCTTCTTACAGGCAGGGTAAAGGTTGGAAAAAGGGCCTGTGTGGTCCTGGAGGAGAACATTTATCTGGAAAATGGTGTAGACCTGGATGAGAGTGTCGAGTTGAGAGGCCCGGTTTATATCGGAGAAGGCAGCAGGGTGGAGGCCGGTGCCTATCTGGCAAACTGTATCATCGGGAGGAACTGCCGTATTGATAAAAATACCTCAATCAAAAATAGTGTTATCTGGGACAATAATTATATTGAATCAAATGTAGAGATCAGGGGGGCTATTCTGGCCAATAATGTAACGGTCAGGAAAAGGGCAGCCATCTTTGATCTGGCTACTGTAGGTAGGAATGTTGTAATTGGTACAGGAAGCAGACTGAAACCGGAAGTAAAGATATGGCCGGAGAAGGAAATAGAGGATGAGGCTGTTGTAGATACCAATATCGTCTGGCCGGAAAACTGGCGAAGGAATATTTTCTGCCATAGAGGAGTTATCGGTGATAGTAATATTGATATTACTCCGGATTTTGTCTCTAACCTGGCTGCAGCCTATGGCTCTACCCTGAAAAGGGGGGATAATATTGTTATAAGTAGTGATGTTTACAAAATTTCCAGTGTCTTGAAGAGAGCCTTTATTTCCGGTTTACAGGCTGCCGGGATACATGTTATCGATATAGGAGAGACCATTACCCCGGTTACCCGGTTCAGTGTAGTAGATTTAGAAGCCAAGGGCGGAGTACATATCCGGGTAGCATCAACAGAACCGGAGAAGATAATAATAGAATTTCTGAATGAGACCGGAGTACATATTTCAACAAATGAACAGAAGGAGATAGAAAAACACTTATTTACCGGGGAGTACCACCGGGTCTTTATAGATGAGATTGGAGATTTTGCCTATACTCCGGATATGCCGGTCAAATACCTGGATGAACTGACGGCCAGTATTGATCTGGAGAATATCAGGAGGAATTATTTCAGTGTTGTAATGGATTATGAGTACGATAGCCTGGGGGATCTTTTTACCCTTTTGCTCCGCAGGTTAAATTGCCAGATTTTATCTACCAGAAATTATTCCCCGGGTGTCCTTCCAATGAGTATTGAAGAGAGGCTGGAGGCCCGGGATAGGGTGAAGAGGATAATAAGGGATAATAATTCAGATCTGGGGATAATAATCGATCATAATGGAGAAGAGCTCCATCTAATCAGCAGGCAGGGCAGGGTTTTAAGTAAAGCCGAATATCAGCTTTTGATTTCCTACATATTACTGGAACGGGGCATCAAATACCTGCCTGTACCGGTAAATACACCGCTGGTATTGGAATCACTGGCAGAAGAATATGGAGCAGTCCTTGAATATACTCCTGTAAATCCCCAGGTAGCCATGGATAGGTATTATGAGAACAGCAAAGAACAGGTGAAGGAAGTAAAAATATTAAGATTCTATCCTTACCAGGATGGCCTGGCCGGGCTTGCCCTGATCCTGGAGGAGATGGCCAGGTTGAATATCAGCCTGGACGGTCTTTTGAACAGATTGCCTGAATTCTATCTTAACAATGCAGAGATTGCCTGTGACTGGAAGGAAAAAGGAAGGGTCATGAGGCAGTTAGGCAAGGAGAGCAATAATATGGAGCAAATGATAGATGGGATTAAGTTCAGGCATAATAATGGCTGGGCCCTGGTGATACCCGATAGCGAAAGGCCGGTCTTTCATATTTACGCTGAGGGACAGGATATGGAAAGTGCAGAAAGCCTGACCGGTTTTTATCTGGAAAAAGTGAAGGAGATAATTGATGGGATAAAAGAGAATTGAAGGAACAGAGAGGCCTGCTGCAGCAGGCCTCATTTTTTTGGAGGAATTTTATAATTTAGCCAGAATACTTAAATAATCTGTCGTTTTAGTTCTGTTACCAAACTATTGAAAGGAAGAATCTCCGGGATGCAGGTGAAGGTTATTATAAGGTATGAGGATAAAAAAATCCAGATGAAAACAGAAAAGGGAACCAATCTCCTCCAGCTATTATATGTAAACGATATTCCCATACCATCTCCCTGCGGAGGTAATGGAAGCTGCGGCAAGTGCAGGGTAAAGGTAAATACGGGCAGGGGAGTAATAAGTGCTGCAGATTTAAATTTATTGACTGAGCAAGAAGTGGAAAGGGGTTACCGCCTGGCCTGTCGTACGGTGATTGAGGATGATATGGAAATAGAAATCTTAAAGGAAGAGGGTTTACAGATCCTTACCGATACCATGGATAGATTAATAAAATTTCATCCTCAGAAGAGGCCTGTACGTCTGTATAGTGATAAAAGAAGGGATGCCGGGAAGAAGGCTTTTGGTCTGGCAGTTGACCTGGGAACCACTACTGTAGCTGTATATTTGCTGGACCTGCTGACAGGAGGCGTAGTGGCTGTAGATTCTTTTGCCAATCCCCAGAGGAAATACGGGGCAGATGTATTGAGGAGGATTGATTATGCCCGCCGGGGTGAAAAGGAACTAAAAGAATTACAGCATATCTTAATCACTGAGCTAAACAGGAGTATTGAAAAACTGATAACAAAGATCGATATTACAACAAATGATATCTATTATCTCGCCCTTGCTGCCAATACAGTAATGACCCATCTTTTCACCGGCACTGATCCCTCCAGCCTGGCCAGGCCTCCTTTTCGTCCGGTCTTTACAGATCCTCGGGAATTATCCCCTGTTGAATTGAATATAAAGATAAATCCCCGGGGAAGAATTCAAATCATGCCCACTGTTGCCGCCTTTATTGGTTCAGATATCATTGCCGGACTGCTGGTTACGGATTTCAACAGGGAGGAATGGAACCTATTAATTGATCTGGGCACAAATGGTGAGATTGTATTGGGAAACAGGCATAAATTACTGGCCTGTTCAACGGCAGCCGGGCCGGCTTTTGAAGGGGCCAGCATTACTTTTGGTGTAGCCGGGGTGCCAGGGGCAATTTCCAGTTTCAGTATTGGCAGGGATGGTGGGATTAACTATAAAACAATCAATAATCAGGTACCTGTGGGTATCTGCGGCTCTGGTTTGATAGATATTGTTGCCGGTCTGCTTGAATATGGGATTGTGAGCAGGACCGGACTGCTCAGGGAAGATATAGGACAGGATATCTTTAAAATCAGGGATTATATGGATATAAGGGCCGTAGAAATAGTTGCTGAGGATTATACTGCCATAGAAGGCCCCATTCTATTGACCCAGAAAGATATCAGGGAGGTACAACTGGCTAAAGGGGCTATTGCAGCCGGGATTAATATTCTCACCAAAGAAGCAGGAATAAGCCTTGCTGATGTTGCCAATATCTATCTGGCCGGCGGCTTTGGCAGTTATATTAATCCGCATAATGCCTGTAAAATAGGCCTCCTGCCCCGGGAACTGGAAGAAAAAATAAGAAGGGCAGGCAATGCGGCCGGCCTTGGAGCGCAAAGTTATCTCCTGGATGAGAGGAAGAGAGAAGAAGCAGGATTACTGGCTAAAAAAGTAGAATATATCGAACTATCCCTCAGAAAGGATTTTCAGTCTGAATTTATCCAGGCAATGGATTTTTAATCCATCATCTTTGCCTGCTGGAAAAAATTATGATAAAATAGGAAAGAAAAGCTCGAAAAATGAGGTGTTGGTTTTGGAAGGAGAAGCCTATCAATACTGCAAAAAAATATTAACAGAGGTATCAAGGAGTTTTGCCCTTTCTATCCCCATGCTGGATGATGTTTTGCAAAAACCAGTGACCATTGTTTATCTGCAGGATCGCTTACTGGATAATTTTGAGGATGAGATTCCGGAAGATAAGATTTCCCTGGAAGAACGTTTTGCCTTGATGGATAAGGTAGTGGAATTATTCAGGCCTGATAATGATAATATTGAAGAATTGGCTGCTGAGATTGCCGGCTATGCTGGCCTGATGCCGGATGAGTCCTTACGGGAGCTGACCGGGAATGCTTTAATAATCAGAAAAGCCTATGCAGAACTGGATGATCTGGTTAAGGAGCTGTCCTTTAAGTGGTTGAGAGAGATGAATCTGGGTATGAAAAAATATCTGACCAGGGAGGTAAGAACCTTTATCGATCTGGATGAGTATTGCTATTATGTAGCAGGAACGGTTGGTGGCTTTTTAACAGATTTACTCATTTATTATTCCGATATTACTGAGGATAAGAGTGAAACCCTGCTGGCCAATTTTAATGCCTCAGGCCAGTTTTTGCAGAAAATAAATCTGATCCGGGATATCAGGGAAGATGTAAAGGAACGGGTAAAACACTACTGGCCATTGGTGAGTTTGCGGATAAACCCTGAAGAATTGATGGATGAGGGTAAAAAAGAGGCAGGGATGGCAGCCCTGGCCAGGATGCTCGATGATGTGAAAACTCATATACCTAATTTAATCTATTATTACCTGGCTATCCCTGAGGATATGCCGGGTTACAGGAAATTTTATACCTTCAATAATGCCCTGGGACTGGCTACTATAGAGGAGATGGATAATAACCCCGCTGTTCTTTATGGCCCTGAGCGGGTAAAGGTAGATAAAACAAGTTTCCTTAAAATAATGAAAAACCCGGAAGAAGCGTTCCTGAAAAGGGCCTGGCAATATTATTAGTATAAAAATTCCCTGCTTTGTTAATAATATAGGTAAGTGCAAATGTGAAAGAGCAGGGAGGAATGAGGATGTACCGGGAGCGGACAATTAATATTTTCATTCTGCTTCCCCTGATAGCAGCTCTGTCGGGAAATCCCAGCCTGGGTTTGATAGTCTCTGGCCTTACAGGATTGATCTGGGGTACAGGTTCAGGCTCTTTATTTATCGGTGTAACAACTACCCTATTGCTTATTTTCACCGGTAATATAAATATGGAGCTTATTTTTTTATATGCATTGACACTGGCCTATCTGATTGAAAGCTGCTCTATTCCGGTCTGGCAAAAAAGGAGCACTGTCTACCCTTCACTGATATTTTTTTCTCTCCTTTTAACTCCTTACTGGAGGCAAATCCTGGGTTATATTCCTGTAAGCCTTTTAAATGAATTAAATGTGGCCGGTGGATTTCTGGTCATTGCCGGACTATTAATTTTTCTGCTCAGGTTTCATTTCCTGTTGAAAAGCGGGAGTTCCAGAGAAAAAATACTGGAATCCTTACTGGCCTTTATCTGTTCTCTGACAGGATTAATGGGCAGCTTTTTAACGATTCTCCTCTGGTTAGGTACCAGGTATCTTATCAATGTATTGGTAAAATATGAATGGAAATTTAAGTCTTTCCTTTTTCAGAGAGAAATCCTTTACTTAGCAATGACAATTATTATCTATCTGGTGACTATTTATGCTGCCAATATTTTATTACCCTATGGTTTTTCCACTGGCTTATTACTAATTTCCATCCCCTTTCTTTTTTTCCGTCGTGTTAAAGTTAAAGAGCTGCCGGCATTGGAACTGGCGTATTTCTCCATGATTCTGGGCATATTGGCCAGCAGGGCAGGGATATTGCTATAATGAGGGCTTACGGGGATTATCATACACATTCTCAATACAGTCATGGTAAGGGGAATATAGAGAAGAATATTGAGGCAGCTATAGCCAGGGGGTTACGGGAACTGGCCATTACTGATCACGGGCCCCGTTCCTGGAATTTTATCCGATTGGGAATCAGGGATGCCAGTGAACTCCTTTTGATAAGAAGAAAGCTTAAAGATTTACAGGAAAAATATCCTCAGATAAAGCTGTTGGCCGGAGTTGAAGCAAATATTATTAACCGGGAAGGGGAACTGGATGTCCCTGAAGAGATATTGGGGGAACTTGATATTGTGGCTGCCGGTTTCCACCTTTTAATCTATCCGCCGGATTTCCACTCTTTTTGCAGTATCATCCTGAATAACAGATTAGTCTACAAATGGTTTCCAGCCAGAAGAAAAGAAATAAGAAAATTTAATACAGAAGTATTGATAAAGGCAGTTAAGAGATATAGGATTAATTTTATCACCCATCCCGGTTATGGGATAGATATAGATACATATGAGTTAGCCCGGGCCTGTGCAGAGCAGGGGAC
>JANWJZ010000004.1 GCA_025451675.1 Halanaerobiales bacterium
CAAAAAGAATTCCTGGCTGGCCAGGTGGCCATGGCTTCTTTCCCATTGTGGAATATAATTGATCCCAGTTTCACTGATGTAGTTGAATTTAATTATGGTATAGTCCCATTACCCAAAGGACCTCATGTAGATGATTACCAGTTCCCGGCAAGGCAGGCAGATTCTTTCTATCTACCTGTTAATTCAGCAAACCCCATGGGCCTGGTTGCCTTACATAGGTATCTTTTCAGGGCAGAAGAGGAAGAAGAAGGTATAGAAGAAATGTTGATCCAGGCAGCAATGGATGAAATTTCTTATGAGGTACTGTTAAGGGCAGCTGAAGAATGGTCTGGAGAGGTTTATATTATGGAAGGTATTCTTGGCCCGACCTGGGATACCAGCTATCCTCTGGGCGGGGCTATTGGCAAAGCACTCTATGAAGGACAAAGCCCGGCAGCAGCTATGGAAGAAGTTGCACCAGTAATCCAGCAGACCCTTGATAGGGAATTTAATAATTAAGTTATTCCTGATTATATTCTGGTTTAAACCTGTGTCCCTGTTTAAGGGACACAGGTTCCCAAATTATGTTATTATGGCCTTATTAATTTTATAATAAGATAATAATGGTTATTTTTATATTGTGTGTGTTTAACAACAAAATCTTCTTATTCTATATTGATGAGCCTTAATTGGAGAAGGAGGGGAGAGAAGTTGAAGCAGAAAGTTTTATTAATACTTGCTGTATTACTTATATCAATAATTTTCACCTGGATTCCGGTAAAAGCACAGGGGTTGGGAATAATTGATATTGATTATAAAGAGTATCTAGAAAGTATTGAGAGTATAGCAAGGCCCGATTATGAAATAATAATTCCAGCCTGGGAGTATGTAGATACAGACATGGAAAATTTACAGGTTTTAGATGACCTGGCCGGTATAAAAGCCCTGGCTACTGATGAAGCCGGTTATGTGGAATGGGAAATAGAGATTCCTGAGAGTGGCTTTTATAATATAGAAATAAAATATTTCCCCCTGGAAGGCAGGGGAGGGGATATAGAGAGAGCTATACTGATTAATGATAAGATACCCTTTGAAGGAGCTAAATTTCTTGAATTTCCCCGGGTCTGGACCGATGAATATGAGTATAGGATAGATAACCAGGGTAATCATATCAGGCCTCCTCAGAAAGAAATATTCATCTGGCAGACCAGGTGCTTAGAGGATTCCATGGGCTATAGTTCTGAACCTTATAAATTCTATTTTGAAAAAGGAGTTAATAAAGTCAGATTTGTTTCCCGGCGGGAACCAATGGCTTTAGCCTACCTTAAATTTTTTCAGTATAACAGCCCCTTACCTTATGAAACAGTAGTCAGGGAATACAGGGAAAGGGGTTTTACAGAAGCAGAAGGTTTTATCTGTAAAGTCCAGGCTGAAGATGCTATCTATCGTTCCAGTAAGACTCTTTATCCTGTATTTGATAAAGCAGATCCGACAGTGGAACCCTATCACCCTGCCCAGATACGCCTGAATACTATTGGAGGGCAAAGCTGGAATAAAGCAGGTCAATGGATAGCCTGGAAAGTAAATGTTCCGGAAGCGGGCCTTTATAAAATTGGGATAAAGGCCAAGCAAAATATCAGAAGTGGTTCTTTTACCGTAAGGAAGTTATATATAAATGACAGGGTCCCCTTTAAAGAAGCAGAGGAAATCCGTTTTAATTATTCAAATTATTACCGGATGCTGGTTCCGGGAGAATCGCCTGACAGGCCATATCTCTTTTACCTGGAAGAGGGAGAGAATATAATCAAGCTGGAAGTCGCTCTGGGAGAATTTGCTGACATGATAGCTGCTACCAATTCTGTACTTTATGAATTATCTACTATTTACCGGCAGATTATCATGATAACTTCCCGTACCCCTGATCCGATGCGTACATATCAGCTGGAGAATAAGGTTCCGTCACTGGTAGAACGGTTACGGGAACAGAGCAGGACTTTAAGAAAATTGGCCATTGATCTGGAGGAATATACCGGTGAGAAAGGCGATCATGTTGCTTTTTTAAATAGTTTCGCTCACCAGCTGGATTTACTGGCGGAAAGGCCGGATGATAGAATCCCCAGGAGCCTGGGAGAGTTAAGGGATAATTTGGCTTCTCTCGGCAGTTGGATATTAATGACTACTGAACAA
This sequence comes from Halanaerobiales bacterium, assembly GCA_025451675.1. GTDB lineage: Bacteria > Bacillota > Halanaerobiia > Halanaerobiales > DTU029 > DTU029. Next base: position 2,167 of record JANWJZ010000004.1, read on the forward strand.
CCATTACAGCTTGATTATCTGGTTATAGCTTCTCCAGATAAAGAAATGCCTGTAGCCAGCCCGACTGTATGGCAAATACTGGTTCATGAAGTGAAATCCTTTATAGCTTCCTTTACTCATGACTATAATCAGATAGGTAATGTATATGATGAGGGAAGAAGTATCAAGGTCTGGATAGGTGGCGGCCGTGATCAGGCCCAGACCCTGAAAACCATGATTGAAGATTCTTTTACTCCGGTTACAGGTATTCAGGTTAATCTGGAATTAATACAGGAAGGAGTTATATTGCCGGCTACTTTAGCTGGAAAAGGACCGGATGTAGCCTTATCCGTTTCGCCTGCCTTACCTATAAATTTCTTTATTCGTAATGCTATTGTAGACTTGACAGAATTTGAGGATTTTCCAGAGATTGCAGCTAGATTTAAACAAAGCGCTTTAGTTCCCTTTAAATATAGGGATAGTGTTTTTGCTTTACCGGAACAGCAGGTCTTTCCCGTACTCTTTTACCGTTCTGATATCTTACAGGAGATGGGGCTCAAACTTCCCGAAACCTGGGATGATGTTATCTATGTAATAGCAGAATTACAGAAGAACAATATGGATTTTGGTTTACCTTATTCTAATATAGAACAGATTGCTGTAGGCGGTATTGGAGAAGCAACCTCCGGAGCTGGAAGTATTGTAGCCCATGCTGGTGTCTCGACTATGTTAATGCTTTTATACCAAAATGGCGGAGAGTTGTATAAGGTAGATGGTATTGAAACAAATCTTGATTCCGAAGTGGCCATAGATGCCTTTACCAGGTGGACAGAATTATATGAATTATACAATCTGCCCCTTTATTACGATTATGCCAACTATTTCAGAATGGGAGAAATGCCCCTGTTGATAACAGGATATACCTTCCGTAATCACCTGGAGGTTTTTGCACCAGAGTTAAGGGGTAAATGGGGCTTTACTTTAATCCCCGGTACTGTTCGTGAAGATGGGACTATAGATAGAACAACACCTGCTCTTGGTTATGGTACAGCTAATCAGGGGCCGGGAGCAATTATTATGAAGAATGCAAAAGATAAAGAGGCGGCCTGGGAGTTCCTGAAATGGTGGACCAGTACTGAAACCCAGGTAAGATTTGGCCGTGAACTGGAGAGTATTATGGGTACTGCAGCAAGGTATCCTGCAGCAAATATAGAGGCACTCCAACTTTTGCCCTGGCGGGTAGAGGAACTTGAAGTGCTGTTGGAACAATGGGAATGGGTTAAAGGTTTACCGGAGGTTCCCGGAGGTTATATGGTGGGGCGTCATTTAGATAATGCATTCCGCAAAGTGATTTATTCACACGAACCGCCAAGGGAGACTTTATTGGCCTATAACCGGAAGATCAATAAGGAGATCAGGAATAAGAGATTAGAGTTCGGCCTGGAAACAGAACTGGAAAAGCTGCCGGAAGAATATTGGAGAATGTATTGGAACGAAGGTCTGGATTAAGCCCGGGAACATAACCAAGATGGATTATAGGAGTGGAGGTTATTTTATGCAAACTGTTATAGAAAGTAATAAGGGTCTGACAAAGGGAATTGGCAAAAAAATAAAAAGCGTTTCCAGATATGTAATTAATGATTTGAAAGAAAATAAAGTTTCTTATTTACTGGTAATGCCCTATTGGACAATTTTCTTCATTTTTACAATCTTACCAGTAATAATTGCTATTGTTTTGAGCTTTACTTATTACAACATGCTGGAACCACCACAATGGGTAGGATTGCATAATTATTTACGGCTCTTTCTGGATGATGATGTATTTTTGATTGCCATTAAGAATACCTTTGTTTTTGCTCTGGTGACCGGGCCGATTAGCTTTTTTGCCTGCTTAATACTGGCCTGGATGATCAATGAGTTGCAGCCAAAAATTAGGGCTTTTTTGACCTTATTATTTTATGCTCCAGCTTTGACTGGCCAGGGATATTTTATCTGGCGAATAATGTTTGATGGTAGTGCTTATGGTTATGTAAATGGTATTCTTCTTTACTGGGGTATTATAACAGAGCCTATTCAATTTTTTCAGGATCCCAAATATATAATGCCTGTTTCAATCTTGTGTGTCCTCTGGTCCAGTCTCGGTACAAGTTTTCTTTCTTTTATCGGTGGTTTGCAGGGTATAGACAAATCTCTCTATGAAGCCGGTGCAGTTGACGGTATTCGTAATAGATGGCAGGAATTATGGTATATAACCCTGCCCCAGATAGTACCGCATATGATGTTTGGAGCTATTATGACTATTACCCAATCATTTGCTGCTGCTGATCAGTTAATCCAATTAGCCGGTTTTCCCAGCACTGACTATGCGGCAAGAACCATAGTCAGCCATTTGATGGATTATGGTAATATCCGTTTTGAAATGGGTTATGCCTCAGCTATAGCTGTTATCCTTTTTGCCTTTATGGTTATAACCCAGAGATTTGTACAAAAGTATCTGGCCAGATTAAGGGATTAAAGGAGGGTATAATAATGAAACTTAAGTTCAAAATTAGACGGAACAGGTTAAACCGTTCGGTGGGAGGAGATTTTTTTCTCTTTGCTATTCTGGCAATTGTTGCTGTTTTCACTGCTATTCCTCTGGTTTTTTTGATTAGTCAGGCTTTTAAACCATTAAATGAATTATGGTTATATCCTCCTCAATTTTTCGTCCGTAACCCAACCCTTAAGAACTTTGTTGATCTCTTTGTTCTAATGGGTGAATCCTGGGTACCAATGTCAAGATATTTTTTTAATACTTTGTTGCTGGTAGTTGTCGGGACTGCAGGACATATTATTTTAGCTTCTATGGCCGCATATCCATTGGCAAAACATAATTTTCTATTTAAATCCTTTCTCTTCCAGACGGTAGTCTTATCTTTAATGTTTACCTATCAGGTAACAGCTATTCCTAATTATTTAATTATGGCGAAAATAGGCTGGGTTGATACATATGCTGCTTTAATCATTCCGACCTGGGGCATGAGTTTAGGGCTTTTTTTAATGAGACAGTTTATAGTAGCAATGGTTCCTGATGAATTAATTGAAGCTGCCAGGGTTGATGGGGCAAATGAATTAACCATTTTCTGGCGGATAGTAATGCCTATTGTTAAACCAGCCTGGTTAACCCTGATGATTCTTTCTGTTCAGCAATTATGGCGGGAGACAGGGAGCCGTTTTATATATAGCGAGAAACTAAAAACCTTACCATATGCCTTAACACAGATTATCTGGGGCGGTATCGCCAGGGCAGGTGTTGGAGCAGCTGTTGGCCTGGTCCTGATGTTAGTACCTATAGTTATTTTTGTCATCAATCAATCTCAGGTTGTTGAGACGATGAGTACCAGTGGCCTGGATTAATTATTTCAGAGAGTAAGTAATTAAGTGATGAATAATAACCATAATAAAATCAGGAATGTTTCTACAGAACCATTCCTGATTTTTTGTTTTCCTATTTAAAATCTAGACTTCATTGTAAAAAAATGTTACAATAATTTAATAGATTGTCCTATCTTGATATGGATTGGTGTAAGTTATATGAAAAATTTATGGAGCTATTTAACAGTATATGATAAAATATTAATTTCCTTATTATTACTCTTAAGTATTACAGGGATTTTCCTGCCTTTTGTCAATCCTTTCAGGACCAGGATAGCAGAGGGTTCTGAAAAGGTAATTGTAATACAGAAGGGTAATGAAGAGGAGATGAGGATTGCTCTGGAAACTACCTATGGTACAGATCCCCTCTATATAGAGATAGAAGGCCCTATAGGTACCAGTATAATCGAAGCTTATAACGGGAAGGTCAGGATGAAAGAAGCACCTCCTGCGGATCTGGAAAAGACCTGTGTAAAGACAGGCTGGATTGAGGATGTGGGGCCGATGATTATCTGCATACCAAATCAGATTTCTGTCTGGATAGAGGCTGAGGAGGCCGGGTTGGATGTTGTAAGCTGGTAAAAATATCCCTGGATTTCCCTGATATTTTTCTTAAATTGATAAAGGATTATGCAGGGTAAATATTGAATTAATTATGTATGCATGGAGAATATAAACAGGAAAGGTTAATATATGGGCAATACAAGGAAATTAGTTCTTATCGGTTTGTTGGTATCATTGGGTTTGATTTTGCACTTTGTTGAAGCAATGCTTCCTATATCCATGTTGGTTCCCGGTGCAAAATTGGGACTGGCCAATATAGTAAACCTGATTGCGCTGGTTCTAATTGGTTTTAGAGGTGGTTTACTTATATTCCTGACAAGGGTATTTTTAGGTTCTCTCTTTGCAGGGACATTTCTGAGTATAAATTTCTATCTTAGCCTGAGCGGTGGCCTGACTGCCTATCTCTTTATGTCTGCAGCTTATTATTTCATTAAAGATAAATTCAGTTTAATTGGGATAAGTGTGATTGGAGCGGTATTTCACAATCTGGGGCAACTGCTGACTGCCTATTACATTATCGCAAATCCGGGTATATTTTATTACTTACCCTATTTAACCTTAATCGCTATACCGACCGGAATCGGAGTAGGATTGATTACTTATTTTACTACAAGGCATTTGTCAGTTTTTAATGGAGGGAATAGAGATGGCTAGACTGGTATTGGCATCCAGTTCTCCCCGCCGGCAGGACTTATTAAAGATGCTGGGGCTGGATTTTATTGTTATTCCAAGTACAATTGAGGAAGAGCATTTTAATGGCCTGTCCCCTGAAGAAATGGTTAGGGAATTATCAAGGGCTAAAGCGGAAGATGTAGGCAGATCGGTGGAGAATGCCCTGGTAATAGGTTCAGATACCATTGTGGTCCTGGAAGGGAAGATATTGGGTAAACCGGCCAATCCCGGAGAGGCTATCGAAATGCTGAAAGAACTCCGGAATAAAGAGCATACTGTCATTACCGGATTGGCTATTTATGATAGTAATACAGGAAGGACAGTGGTCGATTCTGACCAGACCCAGGTTTTTATGGGATCAATCCAGGATGATGATCTTATAAACTATGTAAAGACCGGAGAACCACTGGATAAAGCAGGTGCCTATGGGATTCAGGGAATTGGCGGTGCCTTTGTTGACTGGATAAAAGGCTCCTATTATACAGTAGTAGGTTTGCCAATTCATAAACTGGTTAAAATGTTAAAGGAGTTTGGTGTATCAATATTCTAAAATAAATAAAGGATGCTCTATAAATAAAAAAAATGGGGAGATAAGATATGGGCTCTGTTGAATATAGGTTTACTATCAAAGAGATGCCTGTAGATGAACGCCCCCGTGAGAAACTTATTAAATATGGAGCTGAAAGCCTGACAGATGCAGAGTTACTGGCCTTAATAATCAGGATTGGTAATGACAAGAGGACTGCCATAGAGCTAGCTCAGGATATTATTAATAAATTTGGCGGTTTAAAGGCCCTGTATTATTTATCTATTAATGAGCTAAAAGATATTAAAGGAATAGGTGATGCTAAGGCAGCCCAGATTAAAGCAGTTGTAGAATTGGGTAAAAGACTGGTATCCCTGGAAAGGGAAGAAAAGGATATTGTTCGTACTCCAGAGGATGTTGTTCAGTTAATGATGCCGGAGTTGCGTTTTCTGACCCAGGAAGTGTTTAAAGTTATTCTCCTGGATATAAAAAATCAAGTTATAGCTATACCGCTGATTAGCAAAGGAGGGTTGTCCAGTTCCATAGTTCATCCCCGTGAAGTATTTAAAGAGGCAATAAAACGTAGCGCTGCAGCGATGATCCTGGTACATAATCATCCAAGTGGTATCCCTGAACCCAGCCGGGAGGACATAAATATTACAAAAAGATTATTGGCGGCAGGAGAAATTCTGGGGATAGATGTACTGGATCATGTTATTATAGGTGATGGGATTTACTATAGTATGAGGGAGGAGGGGATGATCTAAATTAATGATTATAACTTAAATACAATAAAGGATTTTCCTGGCATAATTTTTCCACCAGTTAAAATAAGAGTTTTAAGATAAGAAAGGAGAAATATTCATGGTATTTAAATTTGTTAGTGCACCTTTTTCACGGGATCTGGGTATAGATTTGGGTACTGCAAATACATTAGTTTATGCAAAAGGAAAAGGAGTATTACTCAGGGAACCTTCTGTGGTTGCTTTACGGAAGGATAAAAATACTGTGCTGGCTGTTGGTGAGGAAGCCAAAAGGATGATTGGCCGTACTCCTGGAAATATAGTTGCCGTCAGGCCGATGAAAGACGGTGTTATAGCTGATTTTGATGTTACTGAAGCGATGATTAAATATTTTATCAGAAAAGCCCACAAAAGAACCAGGCTGGTTCGTCCCAGGGTGATTATCTGTGTTCCTTCCGGGGTAACGGAAGTAGAGAAGAGAGCTGTACTGGATGCAGCGACAAATGCCGGCGCCCGGGAAGCCTATCTAATAGAAGAACCGATGGCAGCCGCAATCGGTGCTGGCCTGCCGGTATATGAACCAACCGGTAATATGGTTGTAGATATAGGGGGAGGGACTACAGAGGTAGCAGTAATTTCCCTTGGCGGTATAGTCAGCAGCCGTTCTATCCGAATTGGTGGAGATGATATGGACCAGAGTATAGTAAACTATATAAAGAAAAAATATAAGTTAATGATTGGGGAAAGGACTGCTGAGGAGATTAAGATAGAAATAGGTTCAGCTATTCCTCCTGAAAATGAGGAAGAAAAGATAATGGAGGTGAGGGGCAGGGACCTTGTTTCAGGATTGCCTAAGGTTCTGGAGATAAATTCAGTTGAAATCAGGGAGGCTTTAAATGAGCCTGTAACTGCAATTGTTGAAGCAGTTAAAGCTACTCTGGAACAAACCCCGCCTGAATTGGCTGCTGATATAATGGACAGGGGTATAGTTCTGACCGGAGGTGGTGCCTTATTGAAGGATCTGGATAGGTGTTTGATGGAAGAAACCCAGATGCCTGTACACCTGGCCGATGAAGCAATGGATTGTGTGGCTAAAGGTACCGGGGCTGCCCTGGAAGAGATAAAATCACTGAAAGATGTTCTTGTAACCAATAAGAAAATATCCTGATTTACCTTTTAACTTCTATTCAGGTGGTGATCTTTTGAGGAGGATAGATCATAAAACCATCATCATTGTAATTTTGCTTTTGATAATATTAGCAGAATTGGCTTTGAGTAGATTTTCAGACCAGAACCTGTCTGTTTTTACCTGGCTGAAAAAGGGCTTTTATAATCTTATCACACCCATAGTTAAAGTTATCAGTTCTTTTGTTGATACTGTTAAAACCTATTGGAATGGCATTATGAATATTGATGAATTAATTGCAGCCAATGAACGGTTGAAAAAAGAAGTCTCCCAGTACAGGATTCAATCATTATTAAATGATTATTACAGGAGGGAAAATATCCGTCTCAGGGAACTCTTGTCTTTTAAAGAACAATCATCCTTTGAAAGTATTGGTGCCCATGTTATAGCCTATAATCTTTCCAACTGGGATAACCGTATAATTATTGATCGTGGTTCGCGGGATGGCATAGAAGAACGTATGCCTGTAATTACTTATGATGGTGCCCTGGTAGGCCGGATAGAATATGTCGGGGTTAATACAGCCCAGGTTTTACTCTGTAATGATCCTGAATATGTAGTTGGCGGAATCGTAGAGAGGCCGGAATCCAGAGCCATTGGCCTGGTCAGAGGGCAGATTAATGAGCCGGAAATTAATATAATGGAAAATATCTCCTGGAATACCCGTAGTGAGGAAGGAGATATCAAGGAAGGCGATATCATAGTTACTTCAGGTTTATCTGATAATTATCCCAGAGGTATACCGATTGGTGAGGTAGTCAGTGTTGAAACTGATAACTACGGCCTTTCCCAGAAGGCTGAAATTAAACTATTTATGAAAAAGAAGACTATTGAAGAAGTCCTGGTTATTACTGGTTTTTAATAAATATTGTCCGGCTTTATATGAAGGTGGGGAGGAAAATGAAAAAGTTTTTAGTAAACATAATTTTGCTTCTACTGGTATTAATTATTCAATTAATCCTTCCTCCTGACTTTATTTTTTCAGGGGTAAAGCCTGATTTGCTGCTGATCCTTACAGTAATCATTGGACTTTATTGGGGTATTTATGATGGAATGGGTTTTGCCTTTTTAGCAGGGATTGTTCAGGGGGTTTTTCTGGGGGGCGGTGCGATTATTTATATTGTTGTTAAAACCCTGTCAGGAGGGCTGGCAGGGTTTATAGAAAAATTATATTTTAAGGAAAAGATTATTTTCCCATCTATTATAATTTTTGTTCTAACATTCCTGCATGAAACTCTGGTCATTCTTTTATCTGAAACAATGTTATTTAATATAAATTATTTCCGGGCATTAAGGTTAATAATCCTACCTGAGGCTATTTTAAATGCCATTATTGCTCTTTTTATCTATTATCTCTACCACAGGTACTGGCAGGGCAGGAGAGATATTTATGGATGAGCGCCTGAAGGTATTTAAAATTGTAATAGTCCTGACCTTATTGATACTGGCTGTGCGGGCGGGACAGCTGCAATTAATCATGGGAGATTATTTTTATGAGTTATCTGAAGGTAACCGCCTGTCAGAACGCCCTATCAGTGCTCCCAGGGGAAAGATAATGGATCGCAGTGGTAATATTTTCGTATCAAATAGAGAAGCCTATGATTTATATTTGCTGCCTAATGAGGTTTCGCCGGAAATCACTGTGGAGAATTTATTACAGAAATTGGCTAAACTTACCGGGTTGGATTATGAGATATTAAAAAATAATTATAATAACCGGGAGCGGAGTGCTTCTGCCGTATTACTCAGGAGAAATATTTCCAGGGAAATGATGGTGATCATTCAGGAAAATAAAGATGCACTGCCTGGAGTTTATATTGAAAGTTCTTCCATGAGGGATTATGTCTATGGTGACCTGGCATCCCATTTTCTGGGTTATGTTGGAGAGATCAGTTTAAGTGAATTAAAGGAATTTAATGAGCAGGGTTACAATTACCGTGGTGGCGATGTTGTAGGTAAGATCGGGCTGGAAAAGGAATATGAGCAATATTTGCGCGGCTATGATGGTATAGAACAGATCGAGGTGAATAGCCGTGGCCAGAAGGTAAAAACCTTGAGTATTAAACCACCTGTTCCAGGTAATAATCTGGTATTAAATATTGATCTTGAATTACAGCAATACTTTGAAGACATACTTTTAGAGGAATTTTATAGATTACGGGAGATTGCTGCTGATGACCCGGAACTGTTTCCTCCAACCGGTGCTGCCGGTATTGTTATGAACCCCAATAATGGAGAGATTCTGGCTATCGTCAGTGTTCCCAAGTTTGATCCCAATAAATTTGTCAGCGGACTTTCCTATGAAGAATATGCTGCCTTAAATAATGATCCGCTGAAACCCCTCTTTAATAGGCCGATTATGAGCCAGGTTAACCCGGGTTCAGTCTTTAAATTGGTGACAGGTACGGCTGCCATTGAATACCTTGGAGTCAAGGCGGACACGGTATTTTATGATAAGAATGGTAAATATACCATTGGTGATTGGGAGTACCGCAACTGGTTGAGCTGGGGTGAGGGTAAGATAGATTTTATCAGGGCTTTTGCCCGTTCCAATAATGTTGTTTTTTATCAACTGGGCCATGAATTATATAAACTGGACAGAGGGGAGAAGATGGCCTGGACCGCACGCCAGTATGGTTTTGGTAGTTTAACCGGAATTGATTTACCCGGGGAAAAAACAGGCCTGGTGCCAGATAATGAATGGAAGTTGAGGACCCAGGGTGAGATCTGGTATCCTGGCGATGCCGTCCATTTAGCCATTGGCCAGAAGATAACGGTTACACCGTTACAATTGGTTAACTTTATCTCTGTAATTGCAAATGGCGGCACCCTGTACAGGCCTCATCTGGTAGACAAAATTGTTGATGTCAATGGGGAAGTCGTACTGGATATTAAACCTGAGGTTATCAGAAAGGTTCCCTTTAAAAAAAGTACTTTCGAAATACTTAAAAAGGGAATGATAGCAGCAGCTAATGAGCCTTATGGAACAGCCTCCCGTCATTTAAGGGATTTGTCCGTTAAGGTAGCTGGTAAAACCGGTACGGCTCAGACCGGTGCCGGGAGTGCAAATCATGGCTGGTTTGCGGGTTTTGCACCTGCGGATGATCCCGAGATTGCCATAGTTGTTTTTCTGGAGGCAGGTAATTCCAGTTCTTATACCTTGCCTGTTGCTGCCAGGGTTATAGAGAAGTACTTTTCTCTCCAGAAAGGTGAAGGTACTGAATGAAGAAGGATTTTAAGTATATTTAGCGAATAGTATATTATAATTGTTATTTGTTGGGCGAAGATGTTTGGAAAAAGGAGAAGTTTTATGGAGGCTATTTCTTTTCGGGTTACAAGTAAAGGTGTCTATCTTAACCTTAATCCAGAAAGTGATTATAGCAATATAAAGAATGCCCTTATCAAACATACAGCAGAAGCGAATAATTTTTTCACGGGTGTTGATTTATATGTAAATCCTAATGGACGGATTCTTTCTGCTGAAGAGATTGAGGAATTAATTGAGATTCTTTCCCGTTATAAAAATATCGGACAACTGTATTTCCTCAGTCAGGAAACAAAGAACAGACCCAGAACCATGGATACCATCTTAATAAACCGGACTATAAGGTCCGGCCAGCGCATTAAATATCCTGCTAATATAGTAGTTATCGGTGATATCAATCCGGGGGCTGAGGTGATAGCCGGGGGAGATGTACTGGTAATAGGGAAATTGAGAGGGGTTGTTCATGCCGGAGCAACAGGTTCAAATGAGTCTCAGGTTATTGCTTTAAGTTTACAACCTACCCAGTTGAGAATAGGAAATTATATTTCCCGTTCACCTGATGATAAAAATACTGGAGAACCGACAGTTCCTGAAAGGGCTTATGTGAAGGACGGGATGATTATAGTAGAAGCCTTGAAGTTGTGGTGATTTTTTACACATTTTTTTATACATTAAAGGGGGAACATAAATGGCAGGTAAGGTTATTGTTATCACTTCTGGTAAAGGTGGTGTTGGAAAAACTACTACCACAGCAAATATAGGTACTGCTCTGGCCATGTTGGGAAAAAAAGTATGCCTGATAGATGCTGATATAGGTTTGCGGAATCTGGATGTAGTTATGGGCCTGGAGAATAGGATTGTTTATGATTTAGTTGACGTTGTAGAGGGAAATTGCCGTCTGGAACAGGCACTGATCAGAGATAAAAGGCAGAGTAATCTTTTCTTGCTTCCAGCAGCCCAGACCAGAGACAAGACTGCGGTTACACCCTTTCAGATGAAGGAATTAACTGAACGTTTAAAGGAAGAAATGGATTATGTATTGGTGGATTCACCTGCCGGTATAGAACAGGGTTTTAAGAATGCTATAGCAGGTGCTGATTCAGCAGTCATCGTTACAACACCTGAGGTGTCTGCTGTACGTGATGCAGACCGGGTAATCGGCTTACTGGAGACTGAGGGTTTGAAAGATCCGGTTGTTATCATAAACAGATTACGCCCGGATATGGTTGAAAAGGGAGATATGATGGATATTAATGATATGATTGAAATACTGGCAATCAACCTCCTGGGTGTGGTTCCCGAAGATGAGAATATCGTTATTTCAACAAATAAGGGTGAGCCTATTGTCCTGAAAAATGGTAGTACCCGGGCTGGCATGGCTTTCATGAATATTGCCAGAAGGATTAATGGAGAAGAACTACCCTTAATGAATCTTGAAAAGGAAACGTTGTTAAATAAACTGAAAAGAATAGTTGGGTTAACCTGAAGGAGGGGGTTAAGATCGACTTCCTGAGATCTTTAACGAGAAGTGATTCCGGATCCAGCAAGGAGATTGCAAAAGAGCGTTTGCAATTTATCCTGATCCAAGACCGGATTAAGCTGACCCCGGAAGAGATGGATGCACTGAAGCAGGATATGCTGGAAGTATTATCCAAGTATATTACGGTAGATGACCGTGGGATTAAGATGGCGGTAGATAGAATTGATGGTGTGACGGCCCTGGTTGCAAATTTTCCAATAAAAAAATCTGGATAGGATTTTGGCCATGTTGTGGAACAGGAAATTAATTAATAATGTAAACTGGTATATACCTATAGTGACACTATTACTGATTGCAATAGGTATTCTGGCAATCAGTAGTGCCGGTGAACTGAATAAAGAAAGCGCTGCAGGTATCAGATTGATAAAAAAACAAATCATATCTGTAGTACTGGGTGCTATTTTAATAATTATTATCCAGTTCTTTGATTACCGTATTTTTCAACACTATGCCAGTATTCTCTATATTGGTACGATAGGTGTTCTGGGAATTACTTTTATTATCGGGACTACAGCTAAAGGAACGACAGGCTGGTTAAGCCTGGGTTCTTTTAACTTCCAGCCTTCAGAAATGGCCAAAGTGACGATGATACTGGTATTGGCTGAGGTTATAGATAGGTATAAAGAGGAGCTGAATTATTTTACGGGTTTATTGAAGCCCTTTATACATGTATTGATTCCAACCCTTTTAATTATACTGCAGAATGACCTGGGTACCTCCCTGGTATTAATCTTTATCTTCATAGGGATGTTATTTGTCGGTGGTGGGAATATCCGTTTTATTTTTTTGATTTTTGGGGGAGGATTTTTATTGGTCGTTTTGCTGATAGCTTCTCATTTGGTCTTTGATACCCCACTGATTTTTTTTAAGAGATATCAACTGGATCGTTTGATTGTTTTTATAAATCCTGGAATCGATCCTACCGGTATTGGTTACAATCTTATCCAGTCCAAGATTGCCCTCGGTTCCGGCAGGCTTTTGGGAAAAGGACTTTTTGCCGGTACCCAGAATCAATTAAGGTTTTTGCCGGAAAAACATACGGATTTTATCTTTTCAGTGATTGGTGAAGAATTTGGATTTATCGGTGTACTGGTAGTGATAATCCTGTATCTTATCTTATTGTGGCAGATAATCAATGTAGCCAGAGAGGCCAAAGATAATTATGGCCGCCTGGTTGCCAGTGGTGTTGCTGCCATGTTTTTCTTCCATGTCCTGGAGAACATCGGCATGACCATGGGGTTGATGCCTATTACTGGCTTGCCTTTACCCTTTATCAGTTATGGCGGCAGTTCCATGCTGACTTCTTTGATTGCCATTGGCCTGGTAATTAATGTGAATATACGGCGAAAGAAAATAGTATTTTAAAGTATAAAAGCCTCTCTCCCTGGAATATATTTAATAAGGGGGGAGGGGTTAAATGAAATTACGGGGATTGACAATTAAGGTTAACCCCCTTTTTTTATTGATTCTTTTCCTTTTCTTTTTACTGGAAATGGCAGTAGAGGCCCTGATTGCCTTTGGCCTGGTTATCCTTCATGAATTAGTCCATTTGCTCATTGCCTATCGTTCTGGTTACAGGGTAAGCAGGATAGAGATCTTTCCCTTCGGTGGTATGGCAGAATATAGTGGCCTACTGGAGATGGAGCCCTGGCAGGAGATCAGGGTTGCCCTTGCCGGACCAATCTTTAATCTAATTTTTGCTTTTTTTATTTATTTTTTTACTTATTCCGGGCTGGCAGAACCGGGATTTTTTTTAAGTCTCCTTTTGCAATATAATCTGATTATCGGTACTGTGAACCTGATACCGGCTTTACCACTGGATGGAGGCAGGGTTTTCCGGGCCTTTCTGGTAAAAAACAATGGAATAAAAAGGGGTAATGATCTTGCATTAAAAGTTTCTAAATATCTGGCCATAAGCGGTATTATAATGGGAATACTGGTTCTGTTAACAGGTAAAGCTAATCTCTGGTTTTTGTTTTTTTTCTTCTTTATTTATGGTATGATAAATAAAGAAGAAAAACAGTTATTTTATTATATCCTGCAGTACCTAACCAGAAGGGAAGATATTAATAGTAATTTGAAAATCAGTGAGCTATCCGGGCAGGTTGTTTCTGCTACCCTACCGGTTAAAGAAGCTATATATTATATTAAACCATTAAAATATAGTCTCTTTTATGTCCTTGATTCAGATTCCAATATTTTGGGGATTATAAGTGAATCGCGCCTGTTAAATTCCTATTTTAGCCACAGGGATAAGGATTTATTGATGAAGGATATAATATAGATTATAAGTATATGAGGTGAATAAGGATGAAATTGGTTGATAAGTTAGAGAAAATTCTTTATAAGGTGAAAAACCCGGTTAGATATATAGGTAATGAGTGGAATATGGTGAAGAAGGACTGGGCTGAGGATAAAATCAAGGTAGCCCTGGCCTTTCCTGATCTGTATGAGATAGGTATGTCTCATCTAGGTTTAAAATTATTGTACCATTTGCTGAATGAGGAAGAGGATATAATCTGTGAAAGGACCTATGCCCCCTGGATAGATATGGAGGAGTTGATGCGGGAGGAGGGTATTCCTTTATTTTCCCTGGAAAATAAAAAAGCAATCAGTGAATTTGATATTTTTGGTTTTACCCTCCAGTATGAAATGAGTTATACCAATATTATCAATATGCTGGACCTGGCTGGTTTACCCCTTTATAGTAAAGATAGGGATGAAAAATATCCCCTGGTTATCGGGGGAGGCTCTATTGTCTTTAATCCAGAACCTATAGCAGCTTTTTTTGATATTTTTTTTATCGGGGAAGCTGAGGATGGCGTAGTTGAGCTGGTAAGGAAATACCGGGAATTGAAGGATAAAGCTCTTAAAAAAGAGGAGATTTTATTTGAATTGAGCCAGATTCCCGGTGTTTATGTCCCTTCATTATATGATGTATCTTATGATGAAAATGGCAGGATTAAAGCAATTAAACCTGAGCTTCCCGGCGTGAAGGAGAAAATCCAGCGGCAGGTAGTATCCAATCTGGATCAGGCTTATTATCCAACAAAAATGATTATGCCATATATGAATGTAGTCCATGACCGGGCGGTAATTGAGATTGCCCGGGGTTGTACCAGGGGTTGCCGTTTCTGTGCTGCCGGTATATCCTACCGGCCGGTCAGGGAGCGCAGCAAAGAGACTATTATTAGGCTGGCAGATGAGATTTTAAGGAATACAGGTTATGATGAGATATCTTTAACTTCCCTGAGTACGATGGATTATAGTGATGTTGCTGACCTGGTGAAAACTATGGCCAGGCGATATGAAAAAGACAAGGTCAGTATTTCCCTGCCTTCTTTAAGGGTGGACCGCTTTTCAGTAAATCTGGCCCGGGAAGTACAGCGGGTTAGGAAAACCGGACTGACCTTTGCCCCGGAAGCCGGGACCCAGAGATTAAGGGATGTCATTAATAAAGGTGTCCAGGAGGAAGATCTCTATGATGCAGTCCAGGCGGCCTTTGAAGAAGGCTGGTCCACAATAAAATTGTATTTTATGATTGGACTTCCTACAGAAACTATGGATGATATTGCCGGTATTGTGGATCTGGCCAAAAGGGTCCTGCAGATAGGGGAGGAAGTACGGAAGAATACTAGCAGGCAGATGAAAAAAATACAGGTGAATGTCAGTGTATCAACCTTTGTTCCTAAAGCTTTTACCCCTTTCCAGTGGGTAGCAATGGATAGTAAAGAAGTAATAGAGGAGAAGCAGAAGTATTTAAAGGAACATCTTACAGATAGAGGACTTTCTTTCAGCTGGAATAATCCGGATTTGAGTTTGCTGGAAGGAGTTTTTTCCCGTGGTGACCGGCGGCTGGCCCCGGTTATAGAGAGTGCCTGGCGAAAAGGAGCCAGATTTGATGGTTGGGGTGAGTTATTTGCCATTGATAAATGGGAAGCTGCTTTCAGGGAAAATCAGCTCGATATGTCCAGTTATCTGAGGGCCAGGGAATTAGATGAACTACTACCATGGGATCATATCGATGTGGGAGTGAATAAAAAATTTTTACGGAAAGAATATAAGGCAGCCCATGCCGGTGAATTAACAAGGGATTGCCGGCAGGTGGGTTGTACCGGTTGTGCAATCTGTTTTGATTTGGATGTAAAGATGGAATTATACCGTGGTGATGTAAATGTTAATTAGGGCAGAGTTCGAAATTAAGGAAGTGCTTAGATATCTTTCTCATCTGGAACTGATGACTATTTTTCGCCGGGCTTTTCGCAGGGCTAACTTGCCCCTGGCCTATTCAAAGGGTTTTAACCCCCATATTTTGTTTTCAATGGGCCAGCCGTTAAAAGTCGGGATGATGGGCTGGAAGGAATATTTTGATCTGAAATTAACTCAGGAAATGGAAATTGAGGAGTTTATAAATAGAGTCAATGGGGAATTGCCTTCTGGTATCAGGATAAATAAGGCTGCCTCAATACCCGAAGATAGTAAAGCCTTGATGGCTACAATAAATTCAGCTGTCTATATATTTAAAATGGTTTTTACACAAAAAATGAAGGCTGATGAAGAACTCCTGAATAGTTTTCTGGCAGAAAAAGAAATAATAGTCAGAAGGGAGAGGGTAAAAAAAGGAGATATAGAGATTGATATCAGGCCAATGATTCAGCGGGCAGAAATTATTGAGCCGGGAAAATGGCTTTTTCAGGTAGATTGCAGTAGTGAAAGGAATCTTAGACCGGAAGAAATCAGTAGAGCCCTGGTGGATTTTTTCCCTGCTCTGGAATATATCCCGATTAGTAATATAGTACGCGAGGGTTTATATGTAAGGGTAGGCAATGAGCTTTATAGTCCCCTTGATGAAAAGATAGTAGGGAGATGAAGGGATGAGTATACAGATTATTATTAATTCCGGTATAAGAGAAAAAAGGGCTGCCGTATTGGTAAATGGCCAGTTGGAGGATTTATTACTGGAGCAGGATATACATGAGCAGATTGCAGGTAATATCTACCGGGGAAAGGTAAAGGATGTTTTGCCTGGAATGCAGGCAGCCTTTATTGATATTGGTCTTGAGCGGAATGCCTTTTTGCATATTAATGATCTCTATCCATTACTGGATGAAGAAAAAGAGAAGCTCTGGCAGGAAAACAGGATTAGCATACAGGATATCCTCAGGCCCGGGCAGGAGATAATGGTCCAGATAATAAAAGAATCCATTGGTTCCAAAGGGCCAAAGGCCAGCTGCAAAATTTCCATACCGGGAAGGTATTTTGTGCTAATGCCCTATGATTCCAAAATAAATATATCCCGGAAAATACTTGAAGCGAAAGAACGTGAACGCTTAAAGAAGGTTAGCAGTTCCCTTATTGAAGATAAATATGGAGTAATCATCAGGACCAATGCCATGGGCAGGGAAAGTGAGGAACTGGAGAAAGACCTGGATTATCTGATTCATGTCTGGGAGGGCATCCAGGAGGATTATAATAGGCTGAAGGCACCTGCCCTGGTCTTTACACATGCTGATTTAATCATGCAGGTGGTCAGGGATTATGTATCCTATGATCTGGAAAAATTGGTTGTGGATAGTGAAAAGGATTATGAATACATCGTGAATCTCCTGGAGAAGATTGCGCCGGATTTAAAGA
>JANWJZ010000005.1 GCA_025451675.1 Halanaerobiales bacterium
CGGATTTTACGGACAGAGACAGCCGGCTTTGTAACATTGACTGCACTATTATACCAGGCAGGAGAATTAGGAGGCTAGAAAATGGCAAAGGTTGCATTCCATACACTGGGTTGCAAGGTAAATCACTATGAGTCTGAGGCAATGATGGATTTGTTTAAAAAGAAGGGTTATGAGATTGTAGATTTTAATGAGCTGGCTGATGTGTATGTGGTAAATTCCTGCACTGTAACCAATGAAGCGGCCCGCAAATCCAGACAGCTGGCCCGGAAGGCCAGAAGGATTAACCCGGAAGCAATCGTGGCTTTGGTGGGTTGCTATACCCAGGTTGCGCCGGAAGAGGTTAAGGGGATTGAAGGGGTAGACATATTCCTGGGAACCAGTAACCGCAGTCATATCGTTGAATATGTAGAGGAATTTCAGAAGCTGGGAATGGCTAATGTGGAAATCCTGAAGAGGCAGGAACTCAGTGAATTTGAGGATTTAAGGGTCGAAAGCTTACAGGAGACCACCAGGGCTTATGTGAAGATAGAGGAAGGCTGCAACCAGTTCTGCAGCTATTGTATCATTCCCTATGCCCGGGGGCCGGTCCGCAGCAGGGAACCTGGGTCTGTTATTGAAGAAGTTGAGGAACTGGTCGACAAGGGTGTCAAAGAGATTATCCTCACTGGAACCCATCTGGGTGCCTATGGTACTGACTGGGGCAAAGAGGACAGCCTGGAGAAATTAATAGTGGACTTGCTGGAAATAGACGGCCTGGAGCATATCCGCCTGAGTTCAATTGAAGTAACGGAAATAACAGATGGGATAATCGATATAATAGCCAGTGAGAACAAGCTCTGTCCCCATCTTCACCTGCCTTTGCAGAGTGGCAGCGAAAAGATCCTGAAACTGATGAGAAGGCCGTATGATAAAGCGGAGTTCAGGGCAGTGGTAGAAAAGATTAGAAAAAGGATAGAGGATATAGCCATAACTACAGATGTAATCGTTGGTTTTCCCGGTGAAGATGAAGCGGCCTTTCAGGAGGGCTATGATTTTGTTAAAGAGATAGCCTTCAGCCGACTCCATGTCTTTCCCTTTTCCAAAAGAGAGGGGACACCGGCAGCCAGAATGAAGGAGCAGATTCCTGCTGAACAGAAAAAGGTATACAGCAGTAAAATGTTGCAGCTAAATGAGGAGCTGATGTTGAATTACCAGAAAAGATTTATCGGGACAGTCAGGCCATTGATAGTTGAAGAAAACAGGGATCATGAAACAAACCTCCTTACCGGGATGACTGATAATTACCTCAGGGTACTACTGAATGAGGATAGCAGCTATATTGGTAAACTTGTTCAGGTCAGATTGCTGAGGAGCCATAGCCACGAGGCTGTTATCGGAGAAATTGTTTAAAGAGGATTTTTCCTCTTGAAAAAGAATATATAATAAACAAAAAAAGGAGGAGGAAGAAGATGTCAGATTGTATCTTCTGTAAAATTGCCAGTGGCGAAATAAAATCAGAAATTATATATAAAGACGAGCAGGTGGTGGCCTTTAAAGATATCAATCCGAGGGCAGCTATCCACTTTTTAATCATTCCGGTAAAACACATCCCCACAGTATATGATCTGGAGGAGGAAGACACTGAATTGGTTGGCCATATCTTTCAGGTAGCCAAAAAACTGGCTGATGAATATAATATAGCTGAAAGAGGTTACCGTGTGGTGGTCAACTGCAAGGAAGATGGAGGACAGGAGGTATTCCATCTACATTTCCATCTCTTAGGTGGTGAAAAGTTAGGGGCTTTCTGTTAGGGGGTGAAAGAGATCTCATCGCTAAGGGAGAAGCTGCTTGAAGATATGAAATCAGCCATGGCCAATAAAGAAGAAGAAAAATTATCGGTCATTAAAATGGCAAGAGCAGCAATAAAAAATGAAGAAATTGAAAAAAGGAAAGACCTGGAGGACAGCGAAGTCGTTGAAGTCCTTCTCAGGGAAATAAAGGAACGCTATGATGCAATGGAGGAATATAAAAAAGCCGGTGAAAAAGATATGGTGGATAAACTAAGTAGAGAAATAAAGATTATAAGCGCTTACTTACCGGAAGAGTTCAGAGACTAATTTTTATATATACCAGGGTATTTATGACCCTGGCTTTATATTTTATCAATAAAGCAGGATTTTAACATTTTTTTAAGAATTATAATATAAATTGAAAACTCATATATTTTTAATAAAATTTAATAAATCATTAGCTGCTATCCGAAAAAATTAAAATGGTGGTGAAAAATGAGGAGAAGAATTAATTTAAAAATATTCCTGTTGAGTAGCTTTTTACTGTTATTTTTCTGCTGTTTCAATTATGTAACAGCCGACAATGCGGATCTGGTCTACAAAATACCACTAACAGGTAATATCGATAACGGCCTGCTGAAACTGGTAGAGCGGGGGCTGGCAGAGGCAGAAAGGTCGGGGGCGGATCTGGTAGTATTTGAAATCGATACTTATGGTGGTTACCTGGACCCGGCTATAAAGATAAGGGATTTGATTTTAAGAAGTAATCTGCCTACAGTAACCTATGTAAAGGGGAGGGCCTGGTCGGCCGGTGCCCTGATTGCCCTGGCGGGAGAAAAGCTTTTTATGGCCGAAGGAAGCAGTATTGGTGCAGCAGAGACCCGGCCGGCTGAGGAAAAATATATTTCTGCTCTCCGTAAGGAGTTTAAGGCTACAGCGGAAACCAGGGGGAAAAATCAGGAACTGGCAGCGGCAATGGTTGATAAAGATATAGTGATACCGGGTGTTTCACCCAGGGGGAAATTACTGACCCTGACTGTTGATGAAGCTGTTAATCACCATATGGCTGATTACAAGGTGGCCAATTTCACCGGTGTTTTCGAAATAATGGAGATAAGTCCCGGGCAAATAATTGAAATGGAGCTGACCATTGCTGAGAAGGCTGCCCGGATAATAACCAGGCCGCATATAACAATTATCCTGCTCGCTATTGGTATTCTGGGTTTAGTTGCAGAGATTTTTTTGCCAGGTTTTGGCCTTCCTGGAACTATCGGTTTATTATCACTGGCTGTTGTATTTAGCAGTTATATCTATCACGGTGTGGCCGGCTGGGGCCTGGTGATTCTATTTCTGGCTGGATTACTTTTACTGATAATAGAGATTTTTGTAACACCAGGTTTCGGTTTTACCGGAATAAGCGGTTTAATATTGATCATGGCCAGTATCTACTTCCTTTTCCCGGACTTTGATACTGCCATTGTGGGCATAGCAGCAGTACTGGTTCTAAGTATAGTAGGTTTTATCGTTATGCTAAAATTATTTGGCAGCAGTGCTCTCTCCAGGAGAATTGCCCTGGGTGAAAGCCAGACAAAGGAGGCCGGGTATACGGCCCAGAGTGACCGGAAAGACTTATTACATAAGACCGGGAAAACAGTTACTCCTCTAAGGCCAGCCGGGATAGTAGAGATTGATGGTAAAAGAATAGATGTAGTCAGTGATGGTGCCTTTATAGATAAGGGTATAGAGGTTATGGTTACGGAAATTGCGGGCAACCGCATTGTAGTAAAAAAAATAGAGGGAGATGAGTAGTATGAGTATAGTAGCTTTATTAGTTGTAGTGCTGATACTGATTGTCGTTCCGTTTTTCTTTTACTTCATACCGGTAGGTCTCTGGATATCTGCCTGGGCAGCCGGTGTAAAGGTCAGTATCGTGACCCTGATCGGTATGCGTTTAAGGAGAGTTCCGCCTTCTGCCATTGTGCAGCCGATGATTAAATCCCATAAAGCGGGAATAATGATTACCAGTGACCAACTGGAAGCCCATTACCTGGCTGGCGGAAATGTGGACAGGGTAATTGATGCCCTGATTGCTGCCCAGAGGGCAGAGATTGACCTGAGTTTTGAAAGGGCTGCCGCTATCGACCTGGCCGGCCGTGATGTGCTGGAGGCTGTGCAGATGAGCGTTAACCCCAAGGTTATTACGACTCCTGTAGTCTCTGCCGTGGCCAAGGATGGAATCCAGGTAATGGCCCATGCCAGGGTTACGGTAAGGGCCAATATTGACCGTCTGGTGGGAGGGGCCGGTGAAGAGACAATACTGGCCAGAGTTGGTGAAGGTATAGTAACCACTGTCGGTTCTTCCGAAACCCATAAAAAGGTTCTGGAAAATCCTGATTCTATTTCCCAAACTGTCCTGGAAAAGGGACTGGATTCTGGTACCGCCTTCGAGATCTTATCAATAGATATTGCTGATGTGGATGTAGGTAAAAACATCGGTGCCCAATTACAGATCGACCAGGCCGAGGCAGATAAGGAGATTGCCCAGGCCAAGGCTGAAGAAAGAAGGGCCATGGCTGTTGCCCTGGAGCAGGAAATGAAAGCCAGAGTAGCGGAAATGAGGGCCAAGGTTGTGGAGGCTGAAGCAGAAGTTCCGAAAGCTATGGCAGAAGCTTTGCGAAGTGGTAAGCTGGGTGTAATGGATTACTGGAATCTGATGAACTTACAGGCTGATACAGCCATGCGCAAAAATATATCAGATCTGGGTAAAGATAACCAGAGCAGATCTGATGATGAATAAAAGGAGTTAAAAATGGAAGACCTTATTTCGCTACTGGTAATTATAAGTGTTATTATCTCAGGATTGACCAAATTAATTGAGAAATTTACTGGACAGGCGGTGAAACAGCCAACCTGGCAGCCAGGGCGGCTGGATAATGAAGAGGATCTGGAAGTGCCGGTCCAGGCTAAGGAAGTAGTTATTAAGGAAGTTGAGCTGTCCGGGAGTGAGGCAGTTATTACACAAGAAGGAGATGTGCGGGATAAAAAGAAAGAAATTCCGATTAAGAGGGAGACTAAAAAAATAGTCAGCAGGGCGGAAAAGAAAAAGCAGGCAGCTCTCTTTTCTAACGGTATCACTGAGGAAGATCTGGTTAAGGGGGTTATTTTAGCTGAAATTCTGGGGGAACCCCGCTGTAGAAGATAAGTATAGAGTAGGACACAGGAGGACACAAGGGGACGGTTCTCCTGTGTCATTTTTCTGCACCTTTTGCAGTAACAAAGGAACCTGTGTCGTTTTACTCTGTGTCGTTAAAATGTGGTATAATATAATAAGCATGAATGGACTCCTCTCTGCATAAATTTTAATGCAGAGGGGAGGATTATCCGATGGATAAGCTTAAAAGACAATTTATCCGTGTTTTTGAGCTGCCAGCTGATATAATAATGGACTTACCCTTACTGATGTTGGTGGCTGATAATAAGCTATATCTGGAGAATCATAAAGGAATCAGCTATTTCCAGAGTGAAGAAATAAAGATAAAGATTAAAAGTGGATTTATAATCTTAAAGGGCAGGAGCCTCTCAATCTCTGAAATCAATAGGGAGAGCCTGTCTATCTCCGGCAAAATTCTATCCATAAGTTATGAGCCAAGAGGGGGAGACAGGCCTTGATTAATAAGATCCTTCACTACTGGAAAGGTTATCTGAAGATAGATATCAGGGGTAATGCCCTGGGCAGGTTTATTAGTCAGATCAGTGAACTGGGTATATTACTCTGGAATATAGAATACCTGTCCTATGATCATTACCGGGGTTGTATTTATAAAGATGATTATAATAAACTAAGGCCTTTATTGCGTAAACGTAGATGTCAGGTCAAAATTTTAGAAAAACGGGGTTTTCCTTTTTTTCTTTTAAAAATAAGGAAAAGGCTCTTTCTTCTTTTTGGTATAATATTATTTATTGTTATATTTCAGGTAGGTGCTTCCTTTCTCTGGTCTTTTGAGATTGTCGGGCTGGAAAATATCGAAGAGGAAGTGATAATAGGGGCTTTAAGGGAAGCGGGTATAAAAAGAGGAAGCCCGAAAAAAGAGATAGACCTGAAAGAAATTGAAAATTACCTCCTGCAAAAGCTACCTGCCATCTCCTGGATAGATCTGAGCTGGCAGGGGACCCGTTTATATATAGATCTGGTAGAGAAAAGACTGGTGGAACCGGCAGGAAAAGGAGCCATCGTGGCCAGTAAAGATGGTATAATTACGAAACTGATTGTCCTGAAGGGGCAGGCAGTTATCAAGGAAGGAGATACAGTCACTGCCGGCCAGCTCCTGATATTGCCCGGGAAAGATGGGGAAGCCCGGGGTATAGTCAATGCAGAAATCTGGTATGAAGCCAGAGGCGAATCATCCCTTTCTGACCGGGTAATCGTTAATACTGGAAAACACAGGACCTATTGGGGTTTAAAAATAGGAGGCAAACTTATCCGCCTGCACAGGGCCGGCCCACCCTATGAGCAATACCGGCTGAAAAGAACTTTTAAAAAGATTTTTACATGGAGGAATATTTCAGTTCCTATCGAATTATTTAAGGAAGAATATCAGGAGATAATTATAATAGAGATGAAGTATTCTACTGCTACGGGCCTGTTCAGAGCTAAAGAAAATGCCCTTGCCGGATTGTTGCCGCAGCTGGCTGAGGGTACTGTAATTGACTCAATTTACCATGAAGTAATAGAAAGCGGGGATGAAAAAATAAAACTTCGATTAATAATAAAAACAGAAGAGAATATAGCATGTCTGAAGGAGGATTTTGGTGGCCGGAATTGAAAA
The DNA here is from genome assembly GCA_025451675.1 of Halanaerobiales bacterium. Lineage (GTDB taxonomy): Bacteria > Bacillota > Halanaerobiia > Halanaerobiales > DTU029 > DTU029. The sequence continues at coordinate 6,596 of JANWJZ010000005.1, forward strand.
AGAGATGAATGTAGACAATTATCAGGTAGTAAGAAACTTACTGGGTAATAAAGATGAAAATATCAAGATTATTGAGAAGGAAATGGGAGTCAATATCGTAGTACGCGGTAATTCAATAAAGATAATGGGAGAAGAGGAAAAGGTAGAAGAAAGCGGGAATATAATCAATAAATTACTGGATATCAGCACAGGAGATAAAAACCTTGGCAAACAGGAGGTCAAATATCTTGTAGAACTATTAAAAAAGAACCCTTTCATCAATTTGCATGATCTCTATGATGAAGTGTTGCAGGTAAATTACCGGGGCAAGAAAATCAAGGTCAAGACACTGGGCCAAAAGCTTTATATAGAAGCCATCAAGAGATCTCCCATCGTATTTGCCATCGGACCGGCCGGTACAGGAAAAACCTATCTGGCCATGGTGATGGCAGTCAAGGCTTTATTGAATAAAGATGTGGGAAGAATCATCTTAACGAGGCCGGCTATAGAAGCGGGGGAGAAATTAGGGTTCCTGCCTGGAGATCTGCAGGATAAGGTTGACCCATATCTACGGCCCCTATATGATGCCCTATATGATATCCTGGGGCCGGAAAAAGTCAGTAATTATCTGAGTAAGGATATCATTGAAGTTGCCCCACTGGCCTATATGCGGGGCCGTACCCTGGATGATTCTTTTATAATCCTGGATGAAGCTCAGAATACGACCCCTGAGCAGATGAAAATGTTTTTGACAAGACTTGGATTTAATTCCCGGGCGGTAATCACCGGGGACCTTACTCAGATTGATTTACCGGAAAATAAAAATTCAGGCTTAAATTTAGTACAGGCTATACTCAAAGATGTAGATGGTATTGAATTTATCTATTTGACTAAAGATGATGTAGTAAGGCATAAATTGGTTAAAGACATAATCAAAGCCTATGAAAGGTATGAAAGTAGGAATTAACCATGTTAAAATCATTAGAAAAAATAAAGAAATGGTGGCGGAAAATCTTTCCGCAGGAAATATCCATTAATCCAAAATTTAGAAAGATTTTCTGGGGAGTAATCTTTGTCATCTCCATCTCTTTAATCCTGACCATTGACTTCCTGCCGGATCCCATAGATTTGGAGGAGGGACAGGTCAGCAGGATGGATATAAAGGCCCCCCGGACGATCACTTTTGTTGATGAAGAAAAGACCAGTGAACTGAGAGAACAGGCAGCCCAGTCTGTCGGCAGGGTTTATGAAGAGGATGTCAATATCATTAATAATGTTAACAGGGATATAATTAATTTCTTTACCGAAATCAGGGAAGCCAGAAGAAGGCTCTTCTTACTGGAAAACACCTCAGAAAACCTTCAGGAAAATGAAGAGATAGATGAAGGGACAAATGAGCAGATAAATGAAGAGGTTAATCAGTTTACTGTGGAACAGGAGATCCTGGCGGGTATAATCCAGAAATATCCGGCGATGAGTGATGAAACCATTGCCGATTTAATCACCAGTTCTGATGAAGAACTCCAGCTCCTGGAGATAGAAGCCAGTAAACTTACCAGTAAAATCTATCAGCAAAAATTTACACCAGAGGATTTACCGAAAATAAGAGACCAGATAACCCAGGAACTGATGGCCCTGGATATCTCCAGGGAACACCGCCTGGCTTTAGCCAATATCATGGAAGTCTTCATAAGGCCCAATATGATCTTTGACGAAGCAGCAACAAATGAAAAGAGAGAGGAAGCCAGGAAGAAGGTAAACCCTGTGACATATACTGTCAGACAGGATGAGATGATTGTCCGCAGCGGTGACGTGGTAACAGCAGATGATATTAAGGTGCTGGAGGCACTGGGGCTTTTGAAACCACAGGTTAATTACCTGTCCATTGCCGGGGTTATAATCCTGGTACTTGCCCTGGTTATAATAACCAGTGTATATCTGTACAAATATAAAAAGGAAATCTGGGATGACCCGGCCAAACTGGGTTTCCTGGAGTTGATGGTATTAATTATCCTGATTTTTGCTAAAATAATAGATGTATTGCCACGGGTAAATCATTTTTACCTGCCTTATTTATTGCCAGTAGCCATGGTTTCTATACTGGTTACCGTATTGATTAGTACTGAGATTGCCCTCTTCCTTACAGTGTTTATTAGCCTATTGGTGGCATTACTTTTTAATAGTGATTTTACTGTTGCCCTACTTGGTTTTATCGGCGGCCTGGTGGGCATATTCAGTGTGTCCAGGCTTAGCCAGAGAAATGACCTGGTCAGGGCAGGTTTTAATGTCAGCGGTGTACTGGTAATACTGGTTATTGGTATAGGTTTTATAAATCAGGTCGATAACTGGTGGTATGTGGTTGGCAATATAATAGTGGCCGTTGCCAATGGTATCATTGTGGCCATCTTTGCCAATGGCCTTTTACCCTATCTGGAGAACCTGTTTGGTTTGACTTCATCAGTAAAATTACTGGAATTATCAAACCCGAGCCATCCCTTACTGAGCAAGATGGTCTTTGAAGCACCGGGTACCTATAATCACAGCCTTATAGTGGCCAACCTTGCCGAAACGGCTGCCAATAATATTGGTGCCAATTCCCTGCTGGCCAGGGTTGGTTCCTACTACCATGATATAGGTAAGATTAAGCGGCCATATTTCTTTACCGAAAATCACATGGGCAGGGAAAATCCCCATGATAAATTATCACCTAATCTAAGTGCCCTGATAATAAAATCCCATGTAAAAGATGGCGTGGAACTGGCCAGGGAGTATAAATTACCGGAACAGATAATAGATATTATTAAACAACACCATGGTACAAATCTGATCTCCTACTTCTATCAGCAGGCCCTGGAGGAAAACGTCCATGATAGTGTTGAAGAGAGTGACTTTCGCTATGATGGGCCCAAACCGAGATCCAAGGAAGCAGCAATCATCATGCTGGCCGACATATCAGAAGCAGCAGTCCGTTCTAAAAATTTCAGCAAGACCAACCAGAACAGGATAGAAGGCCTGGTCAGGGAGTTAATCAGAGGTAAATTAATAGAGGGACAACTGGATGAATCTGAACTTACCTTCAGGGAACTGGATGTCATCATTGAGAGTTTTGTTAAAGTATTGTCCGGTATCTACCACCAGCGTATTGAATATCCGGAAAATGTATTAAAAGAAATGAAGAAGGCTGATAAAAATGATAAAGATAGCAATAAATAATATGCAAACCATGATTGAGTTTACTCAGGAATTGGAAGAACTGTTACAGGCCCTGGCAGATAAAACCGCGGCCATGGAAGGTTACAGCCAGGGTGAAGTCAGCTTTGCCCTGGTGGATAATGAACAGATCCGGGAGCTGAATAAAGTGTACCGAGGCATTGATGAGCCTACTGATGTGCTTTCCTTTCCGATGGATGAGGAGATCTGGGGTGATATTATCATCTCCATAGATAAGGTCATAAGCCAGGCTGAGGAATACGGCCATTCCCTGGAAAGGGAGTTAGGCTTCCTGGTTGTGCATGGTATCCTGCACCTGCTGGGTTATGACCACCAGACTCCTGAGGAAGAGGCAATCATGCGCCAGAAGGAAGAAAAGGTTCTGGGCGAATTAAACCTGACCCGGGAATAATAACGGAGGAAAAAAGTTGAAGCTCTTACAAATGCTTGCCAGTTTTAAAAATGCCTTTGCAGGTTTAAACCATACCCTGCGCACACAGAGGAATATGCGGATTCATTTTATCATGGCCGTTCTGGCCCTCATTATTAGTCTTTATTTAAAAATAAGCAGGCTGGAACTGCTTATGGTCTTTTTCTCCATTTTTCTTGTTATCTCCATGGAATTATTCAATACTGCTGTTGAAATAATAATCGACATGATTTCCAGTGAATACAGAATCAGGGCCAAAATTGTAAAAAATGTTTCAGCTGCAGCAGTACTGGTAGCTGCCCTGAATGCCCTTATAGTCGCTTATCTAGTCTTTGCCGACAAATTCGTATCTTTTCTGGAAAGGATGGCAGGGTAGTGATAGAAAAGATCTGAAATGAGGGAAGATAAATGAAAAGACGGACGGGAATCATTTTATCAAGTATAATTTTACTTATAGTCCTCATTACTAATATCATTATGTTGGCCCGGGTACTGGGTATGATTTATTTACCGGGAGAAATTACCCCGCTGGATAAGGCCAGACAGGCTGCCCAGTCTGTTATCAAATATAGTGAAGATCTGGCTGCCAGTTATGAATTGGCCAACAATAAAGAGGTGCGGGATATTCTTGCCAGGTTTAAATATGAAATAGAAAAAGCAGAGAACGTGGATGCTGTAGCCAGTTTGATGCTGGATTACGGCAGGCAGACCCAGGATGTTATCTTCCGTTTGCTGCAGGAAAAACAGATCAACCAGGTTTTCAGTGTAATCAATAGCCAGAGTTTACCCCAATCAGGCAAGATTACTATAGCCAGGTTTGATAATGAGATGCAGATACTGGACCCTGACAATATCCTTACTGAAGAGAGCATAAAAAAACTGGAGGAAATATCCTTTAACCAAACCCTGGAAATAGAAATCATTGAAGGCAGGGCCAGGCTGGTACCCACCGGTGATATAATTAACCAGGTCAATTTCCTGCAGACCAAAGTAGCTTCACTGGAACGACAGTTAAAGGCCCTGGAACAAAAAGCCGGTTATGAAGCCATGACCGGAAAAGGTATAATTATAAAAGTCTATGACAACATGGGCAATAACGAAAATACGGGCATTGTCCATGATCAGGATATAAGGAATATTGTTAATGAACTGAAGATAGCCGGTGCAGCCGGCATAGAAATAGGTGGCCAGCGCCTGAATGTGACCTCTGCAATCCGTTGTGTCGGGCCGACCATACTGGTCAACAATAAACCCATCCCGGTAAATCCCATCACCATTAAGGCCATAGGGGAGCCGGAAGTGCTGGCCAGCAGCCTTGATATTATCAAAAACCAGTTAAGGAATTTTGGGATCAGGATGGATATAAGTGTTGAGGAAGAACTACGCTTAAGCGGCCAAAGTAATTATGAAAGGTGATATCGATGAAAAAAACCTGTTATACTGGCATGTTATTATTGCTGATTGTTATACTGGTCGCCTGTTCCGGTGCTGAAAACGGCAGCCGGGATGAACAGGTTATTTCTGGGGAAGGTTATCCAGTGGAGGAACTGGTTCCGGAACTACAGGAAGTACAGGAAACAGATGATTTGAATGATGAAAGTGAAAAGGGAAACCAGTCTGAACAATCCCTTCCTGATGAAGAGGCTCTTCCCGCAGATAAGCTCAGTACGGGGACTCCCGTAGTTGAGAAAATCTTTTATTCACCTTTTACAGGGGAGCCTGTTGAGGATTTTTACATAAGAAAGGCTCTAATGGTTATCGTAGAAAACTCTCCCCAGGCCAGGCCCCAGTCCGGCCTGGATGAAGCCTCCATCATCTATGAATTCCTGGTGGAGGGGGGTATAACAAGATTCCTGGCTTTATATTGGGATAAAATCCCCGAAAAAATAGGCCCAGTACGTAGTGCCAGGCCGTATTTTATAGAAACAGCCAGAGAGTATGATGCCCTGTTACTACATGCCGGCGCCAGCCCGGAAGGATTTGCCATGCTGGCAGAAGGGCAGCTGGCCCATCTGGATCAAATCTACAATGGACAGTATTACTGGCGCAGCAGTGATCGCCGGGCACCCCACAATCTATATACAGGGAGTAAAAGGATAGAAAGGTATTTGGATCAATTAATCGGGCAGGAATACAGTGCCAGATTTGATTTCCAGCTGGTCAGTTTTATCAAACCTGATGATAAAAGGGCAGATTTTATCAAGATTCCTTACTGGGGCGGGACGACTGTTTTTTACAGGTATAATAAAGAAGAAAATTTATATTATAGATATTATGGATTTATGGAAACCCCTCATTTCCTTGATAATAATAAACAGCTTACTGCAAAAAATATAATTATACAGTATACAGAAACCAGACTACTTGATGAAGTCGGCCGCCTGGAGATAGAACTGGAGGGCAGCGGCAAAGCTTTAATGTTTAAAGATGGTATCGTAATTGAAGGGTTCTGGAAAAAGGATGGAGATTCCTTTACCCAGTTCTATAATCAGCAGGGAGAGAAATTGACATTTAACCCCGGCCAGACCTGGATTCATATAGTACCTTCCAGCATAGAAGTCCTGTATCAGGATACCAGTGCCATTATAGAAGCAGAGGAAGATACAGAAGATTATATAGGGGAAGAAAATTTAGAAGAAAACATGGGAGAAGAAGATTTAGAGGAAGGAATCCCGGAACAGGAGGGAGATCCAGGACAGGCTGATGGGCCTGAAGTGGACAGGCCTGCCGGGCAGGAAGATGAACCTGCTGTTCCTGTAACAACCTATACTGAAGAAAGTATAGATTCCAGCCTTCCCGGTAATGAAGATATAGTTAATGGAAATAATGATTATGAGGAAGACATTATACTTGATCTGCTTAATTCTGTATTCCCTTATATTGAGGATGTTGGAAAAGGAGCGTGATAGCTGTTGGATGAGAAAATTGCCCGTTTGCTGGGATTGGCGATAGAAGCGAGGAAAAACTCCTATTCACCCTATTCAAATTTCCCTATTGGCGCAGCCCTCTTATGCAAAAATGGGGAAATATATACCGGTACTAATGTAGAAAATGCCTCCTATGGGTTAACTAATTGTGCGGAAAGGACAGCAATTTTCAAGGCAGTCTCCGAAGGGGTCCGGGAATTTGACACAATGGTAGTAGTTGCTGATACCGAGCGTCCCATCCCTCCTTGCGGTGCCTGCCGGCAGGTCATCCTGGAGTTTGGGGAAGATATCCAGGTGATATTGGCCAATCTCAAAGGTGATTATCAGCAATATCAAATAAAGGATTTATTACCAGGAGCATTTAATAGAAAGGACATGGAAAATGACATATAAATCAGGTTTTATTTCCGTTATCGGCCGGCCTAATGTAGGCAAGTCAACCCTTGTAAACAGGATAATCGGAGAAAAGATTACCATAACATCCCCAAAACCCCAGACAACCAGAAACAGGATACAGGCTGTCTATACTGAAGAGAGGGGACAGATAATTTTTGTGGATACACCGGGTGTCCTCAAGGGGAAGAATGAACTGGACAAGTACATGTTAGATCAGGTCTATAAAAGCCTGGAAGGTATAGATCTGGCCATCTTTCTAATAGATGCCAGTACTTATTTTGGCAAAGGTGATGAATTTATTTTCCAGGAATTACAAAACTATAAAACCCCCACTCTGGTGGTATTAAATAAGATTGATCAGTTAAAAACAGGAGAACTGGAAGAAAAGATAAAGGAGATAAAAGAAAAAACAGGCCGGGAAGTTATTCCCATCTCTGCCCTTGATGGGAGAAATATAGATCACCTGATTGATATAATTTTTGAACATTTACCGGAAGGCCCTCAGTATTATCCGGCTGATATGATTACCGACCAAATTGAACAGTTTATTATTGCTGAAATGATCAGGGAAAAAATCTTCCTTTTGACCAGGGAAGAGATTCCATATGGTGTTGCCGTGCTGATTGAGGAGATGAAAGAACGGGAAAATGGTTTGTTTTATATAAGGGCAGTTATCTATGTAGAGAAGGATTCCCACAAGGGGATCATCATAGGTAAAGAGGGCAGGATGTTAAAGGAAATTGGAAAAATGGCCAGGGAAGATATTGAGGATCTTCTGCAGACCGATGTCTACCTGGATCTCTGGGTAAAGGTATTGAAGGATTGGCGAGCAAAAGAAGAAATGGTCAGAAGAATGGGATATAGATAAATAATGAAGGAATAATGTAAAATTTGAAGAATAATAGCTTGTGAGGAAATAATGTAGTTCAGGGAGTGAAATTTCTATGGCTATAAAACCTCGCGATATGGCAAAGATGATAGATCATACATTATTAAGTCCTACAGCAAATGTTGAAGATATCAGAGACTTATGTCAGGAAGCCTATGATTATGATTTTGCTTCCGTCTGTGTAAATCCAATCTTTGTACCACTGGCAGCAAAGCTGCTGGCCAATTCTTCGGTGAAGGTAACCACTGTTGTTGGTTTCCCTCTGGGGGCTACTACCACTGAGGTTAAGGCTTATGAAACCCGTAATGCTATAAAAAACGGGGCCCAGGAAATCGATATGGTTATAAATTTAGGTGCCTTTAAATCAGGGGCATATGATCTGGTTGAAGCTGATATCAGGGCGGTAGTCGATGCTACCGGAACTGCTGGCATCACTTCCGATATCATCGTTAAAGTAATTCTGGAAATATGTTATCTAAATGAAGAGGAGATTGTTCAGGCTTGCCTCCTGGCGAAAAATGCCGGAGCCGATTTTGTGAAAACATCTACTGGTTTTGGCCCTGGCGGAGCCACTACAGAAGCTGTCAGCCTGATGCGGAAAACTGTAGGCCGGGAAATAGGTGTAAAGGCAGCTGGCGGTATCAGGAATTATAAAGATGCACTGGATATGCTTAATGCCGGTGCCAACCGGATCGGAACCAGTTCCGGTGTGGCCATAGTAACCGGTGAAGGCATGCCTGAAGAAGAAAGTTAAAATGAGTATTATCAGGACAGAAGCCATTGTGTTAAAACAATTTGATCTGGGAGAGGCGGACAAGATTATCACCTTTTTCACTAAAGATTATGGGAAGGTCAGGGCTGTCGCCAAAGGTGTCCGTAAGAGCAGAAGCTCCATGTCGGGGATTGTCTTACCCTTTAATTATAACCTGGTGACAATATACCGCGGTAAATCCATTGACCGGATTAATCAGGTCAGGAATATCTTTTCCTTTAACAGGCTCAGGGAAGACCTGGTTAAAATGGCCTATGCCTCCTTTGTTGCTGAAGCTGTGGAAAAGGTCAGCCAGGAAAACCAGGCCAATGAAGCCCTTTTTGCACTCCTTTTATCTACCCTGCATAAAATAATGGTAGCAGAAGAGGGACTCCCATATATTGAATTAATCTTTAAAATAAGCTTACTGGTAGTGCTGGGGTTGAAACCCCAGCTGGACTATTGTGCCATCTGCAATAAAAAGCTGGATTATTGGGAAAGGAATTTTTTCCATATCCAGCAGGGTGGATTAATCTGTCCGGAATGTTTTCAGGATAACCAGGATGAATTCAGGTTACAGGGTTTTATCCTTTCAGTAAAAATGGTAAAAACCCTGACGAATATTATTAATAATGGGTTTAAGTCATTAGCTGCTCTAGAACTTACAGAAAGGGAATACCGGCAACTTGATCAATTAGCCAATCAGTTTATCAAATATCACCTTGAATTGCAGTTAAAATCCTATGATTTTTTGTATATGATAAAAAATTTAGGAGAAACTTAAAATGAGGTGATAATTATGGACACTTTAGAAAAGATAGACCAGATCAGGCAGCGTTTAGGTGTTACTTATGAAGAAGCCTATAAGGCTCTGGAGGAATGCAATGGTGATCTCATCTCTGCCTTAATAAAGCTGGAGAAGGAACAGAAACAGGCAGGAAAACATGTAAACGTAGATGTCTTACAGGTTAAGGGGCAGGAATTACTCAATAAGATTAAGGAAATAATCAAGGAAGGAAATGTGAACAAGATTGTAGTCAAAAATGATGAGAGAACATTAATGGAAATCCCTGTAACCGCAGGGGTAGTAGGGCTTGTTCTTTTTCCCTACCTGACTTTACTGGCTGGAGCAGCCGCCCTGTATAAAGACTATACCCTGGAGATTGAACGGGATTCAGACATGGAAGAATAAAAGGCAGGATATAAAATAAATAAAAATAGCAGTAGATTACTGGCATAATCCAATCAGGAAATTCTTCTATAAATAAATCTTTTTGGGGAGGACAAAGCATTGCTGAGAAGAATTGATATAGAAGAAAGGGAAGCCAGGATATTATCTGCTTATGCCTGTCTGAGTAGAGATAGTAAAGGAAGACAGAGGGAAGACAAGTTATGTGATATCAGAACCATCTTTCAACAGGACCGGGACCGGATAATCCATTCCAAGGCTTTCCGGCGTTTAAAACATAAGACCCAGGTATTTCTGATTCCGGAAGGGGATCACTACCGGACAAGATTAACCCATACTCTGGAGGTAGCCCAGATTGCCCGTACCATTGCCAGGGCATTAGTATTAAATGAAGACCTTACAGAAGCCATTGCTTTAGGCCATGATCTGGGCCATACACCTTTTGGACATGCCGGTGAAAAAGCCCTGAATGAAGTATGTAAAGCTGGATTTAAACATAATGAGCAGAGCCTGCGGGTTGTGGATATAATAGAGGACCTGAACCTCTCCTATGAAGTAAGGGATGGTATCCTTAATCACACCGGCCAGCAGGCCCCGGCTACTCTGGAAGGCCAAATTGTTAAAATTGCCGACCGGATAGCCTATATTAACCATGATATAGATGATGCTATCCGGGCAGGTATAATCAGCCTGAAAGATATTCCGGCTCATCTTCTGGATATACTGGGAGAAACCCATTCTGACAGGGTAGACCGGATGGTCCGGGATATCATTGAGAACAGCTGGGGCAAAGACAGGATTGAAAGGTCTCCTGAAGTAGAGAAAGCAACGGAAGAATTGCGGGCCTTTCTATACGAAAATGTATATATAGATTCTTTAGCAAAAAAAGAAGAAGATAAAGCAATAAAGTTAGTGAAAAGTTTGTTTGAATATTACATGGAAAATCCCGCAGAAATAACATTTGGAGAATGCAGCCCTGCTGAGCGGGAGCAGCTGGTTGTTGATTATATAGCCGGTATGACTGACACCTATGCTGTTAATAAATGGAAGGAACTGATTTTACCTCTACCCTGGAAGGAAAGCATTTAGCTTACCAATTTTTTTAAAAAAGAAAAAAATATGAAGGATTTTTTTAATGCATGCAGAATTTTTAATTAAGGGTGAATAAAATTGTCGGGAAGCTTCGAAGAGTTTGTAGAAAAAGTAAAAAATACAGTAGATATTGTTGAAATCGTTTCCGATTATCTTCCTTTGAAAAGAGCCGGCAATAATTACAAGGGCCTCTGTCCATTTCACCTGGAAAAAACACCATCTTTTACTGTCAACCAGGATAAGCAGTTTTATTACTGTTTTGGTTGTGGAGCAGGTGGAGATATTATCAATTTTTTAATGGAGATTGAAAATATAACCTTTAGAGAGGCCATTGAAATACTCGCCAATCGTGCTGGATTAAGAATGCCAGGTTATGATACTGGCTATAATAATTCATACCAGAAGCAGGAGATGCGGGAAAGAGAGCGAATCTTTAATTTGCACAAATTAGCAGCCAGGTTTTATCATTATATATTATGTAAAACAGAGGCAGGTAAAAAAGCCCTGCAATATTTAAATAAAAGAGGCTTTACCAATGCTGATGTAGAAAAATTCTACCTTGGATATGCTCCCGACAGATGGGACAGCCTGCTGAAATTTCTTCTCAAAAAAGAATTCACTATAGAAGAAATAGAGAAAGCCGGGATGGTTTCCCGGGGTAAAAGTGGCCATTATTATGATCGTTTCAGGGATCGGGTTATTTTCCCGATTTTTAATATCAGAGGGGAAGTAATTGCCTTTGGCGGGCGGATACTGGAGGAAAAAGATTCTGCTCCCAAATACCTGAATTCCCCTGAAACTGTAATTTTTAAGAAAAGTGAAAATCTCTATGGCCTTAATTGGGCAAGGGATAGGATCAGGGCCAGCAATAGTGCCATAGTTATGGAAGGCTATACTGATGTATTGACGGCCCATAAACATGGACTTAATAACACTATCGCCTCACTGGGGACTGCCTTTACTATAGAGCATGCCAGGTTAATAAAACGCTATGCGCAAAATGTCTATATTGCCTATGATGCAGATACAGCAGGAGCTGCCGCTACCTTGCGGGGAATGGAATTACTGGAAGGTGAAGGATTAAATGTCAGGATAATTCAATTGCCGGCCGGCATGGATCCTGATGAATTTATAAGAAGAGAAGGAAATGAAGGTTTTGCCAGCCTGCAGGAATCGGCAGTAAACCTGATTGATTATAAAGTCAGCCAGCTGGAGAAGGAATATAAGCCAGATACGTTAGAAGGAAAAATCAATTTTACCAAAGCCTTAGTTCGTTTATTAGCCGGAATAGATGATCAGATTAAGAGGGATATTTACATCCAGGCCTTTGCTGACAGGTATAATATAGATGTAGAAACCATAAATAAAGGTATAAGGCAATATCATAGTAAATCCGGTAAAATTAAGGATAAAAATTATAATTACAGATATACTAAAATAGATAATAAGACAAGAGATAAACAAAATATAAATAGTATTGAAGCAGCTTTCCTGAAATTATATCTGGAGGAAAATGAGCAGAGAGGAGCTCTTTTAAAATATCTGGAAGCCGGGAACTTTACGGCCCATTATCAAAAATTGGTTAAATTACTGCGAAAGCACTCTGCTGATAGTCTGGGGCAATTAGTGGCAAGGGTTGATGAAGATACTAAAAAACAGATTTTAGCCTTGCTGGCTATGGAAAAACGGCATGGGGTCCAGGAAATTATCAGCGCTTTCTGTAAAAAAATCAAGAAGGATATTTATAGAGATTTAACAACAAATAAAACCTATAGCTTGGGAGAAATTAATCAGTTATTATTGAAATTTATCAGGATAACTGCTTAATATTCACCTGTATTTGTTGAAAGGAGGGAATCTAATGGCAAAATACCAAGAAAAAGATCCGGTAAGTATTGGAGAAGTGCAGAATCTAATTAATAAAGGTAAAAAAGAAGGTTTTTTGACCTATGAAGAGATTATGGATGCTCTGGAAGAGGTAGAGCTGGATTCAGATGATATAGAAAGAATATATGAACTCTTTAATGAGATGGATATAGATATCAAGGATGAGAGTGAGAAGGATAGGGATGATGGAGAGTTAGAAGTAGATGACCTTGATTTATCTGTTCCAGATGGAATAGGGATTGATGACCCTGTACGTATGTATCTAAAAGAGATTGGGAAGGTACCTCTTTTGACTGCAGATGAGGAAATAGAATTGGCCAAACGCATGGAACAGGGAGATGAGGCAGCAAAGAGGAAACTAATCGAAGCAAACCTGAGACTGGTAGTCAGCATTGCCAAAAAATATGTAGGCAGGGGGATGCTCTTCCTGGACCTGATTCAGGAAGGCAACCTGGGCCTGATCAAGGCAGTGGAGAAATTTGATTACCGGAAAGGCTTTAAATTCAGTACTTATGCTACCTGGTGGATCCGCCAGGCTATAACCCGCTCCATAGCTGACCAGGCAAGAACAATACGTATCCCTGTGCATATGGTGGAAACAATCAACAAATTGATCAGGGTTTCAAGACAATTACTGCAGGAAATGGGACGGGAGCCTACTCCTGAAGAGATAGGAAAGGAAATGGGCATCTCTGCTGATAAGGTGCAGGAAATCATGAAAATAGCCCAGGAACCGGTCTCACTGGAAACACCTATCGGGGAAGAAGAGGATAGCCATCTGGGTGATTTTATTGAAGACGAAGATGCACCTGCTCCAGCTGCAGCGGCTTCATATATACTCCTGAAGGAACAACTGGATGATGTCCTGGATACCCTGACCGAAAGAGAAAAAAGGGTTCTGGAATTGCGCTTTGGTATAGAGGATGGGCGGCCCCGTACTCTGGAAGAGGTAGGTAAGGAATTTGGTGTTACCAGAGAACGGATAAGGCAGATAGAAGCAAAAGCCCTCAGGAAACTCCGGCACCCCAGCCGTAGTAAGAAGTTAAAGGATTATCTGGAATGATTTTATATAACTTAATATAAGGCCTTGTTCTTAATCAGGACAGGGTTTTTTTGTTGTTTAAATGCACATATCAGCCCTTTATTGAATAAAATGGAGGAGTAGATAAAATGTATAAGGTTAAAGATATAATAGAACTGGCCAATAGACTTGCTCCCCAGCGGCTGGCCTCTGAATGGGATAATACCGGCATACAGATCTGCGATCCAGAGCAGGAAGTCGAAAGCATACTATTAAGCCTCGATATCAATGAAGCCGTAGTAGATGAAGCCATTTTGAAGAAGTGTCAATTGATTATTTCTCATCACCCCCTGCTCTTCAGGCCGATAAGAAAAATTGAAAGACAGAATTATCAGGGCAGGCTTATCTATAAGATTATTTCCCATAAAATAAGTATTTTTTCCATGCACACCAATCTGGATAGTACAGAAGGCGGTATTAATGATTATCTGGCCAATATCTTTGGCCTGTCAGATGTCAGGCCTTTAGGAGTGAGGGATAATACAGTACAGGAACCCGGGCCGGGACGGATTGGCATCCTGCCTGCCGGGAAAAGCCTGCAGGAGTTCCTACAGCTGGTCAAAGAAAAATTGAATACAGAACAATTGCGTTATGTAGGAGAAGATGATAAAATCATTAAATCTGTTGCCATCTGTAGTGGCAGTGGCTCAGACTATATTTCCTTAGCTGCTAAAGAAGGTGCAGATTTGCTTCTTACCGGAGATATAAAATATCATCAGGCCCAGGAGGCCGAAGTACTTGGCCTGGGACTTATCGATGCCGGTCATTATCAAACTGAAGTAATTGTCAAATCTCTTTTATATGATTATTTCACCCGGCATTTAAGGGGAGTGAACTTATATAAATCAGAGGTAAACACAGATCCCTGGAATTACTTCTCTTAGTATTTATTCAGGAAAGGGAGATATTATGCAGTTTTTTTATCATACCTGCCTCTATTGTGGAAAAGGTATAAATCCTGAAAGGCTCCAGGTTTTACCGGAAACTAAAATCTGCAAGGAATGTGCTGAGAATATGGGCAGTGATCTAATCCTGCCCCGCAGGAGAGTAGGTATGGACCTTGAGACATATAAGGACCTGCTTGGAGCTATCAGGAGTTAAATGGGGGCGGACACTTGACATATTAAAATTCTCTATGTTATACTATCAATATGATTTGAAAGGAGAAAATAGTATAAGTTGACCGGATGATCGCGGCTATTTTCTAATAGCTGAGGAAAGTCCGAGCTCCATAGGGCAGGATGCTGGGTAACACCCAGTGGAGGTGACTCCCAGGAAAGTGCCACAGAAACATACCGCCTATTGCCACGCAATAGGTAAGGGTGAAAAGGTGAGGTAAGAGCTCACCAGGGCCCAGGTGACTGGGCTGCTAGGTAAACCCCATCTGGAGCAAGTCTGAATAGGGAGAAGCATGAGGTGGCCCGCCTTTTTCTCCGGGTATAGACGCTAAAGGTATCAGGTAACTGGTATCTCAGACAGATGATCATCCTTGACAGAACTCGGCTTACAGGTCAACTTATACTTTTTCCATGTACATAACCTTGCTTAAATCCTGGCAACGTATATTCTATATTTCTCCTCGTATTGGTTTCATCAGAAGTAATTTGACCAAATTTTTAATAAAATTGGTCTTTTTAAAAAATTCCATATACTTTATATATAGAAGATACGGGGGAAAAGCTATGGCTTTGAGCTCTTTTGAAAAGAGGTTTTTGCATTTTTTTATTTCACTGGGCACTGCTACACCGGGAAAAATCCTGGAGGAAATATATAAATTTGTTAGCAGTTATTTTTCTTTTATACTCTCAGGCATACATCTCAGTGAAGGACAGGCTGCAAAAACCATAACCTATCCAGAAATAAGGAATCTGACCTTACAGGAAAGAATAGTAAACCAGGTACAAAAGGAAAACAGGCTGCTTGTTATAAAGAGTAAAGAGGTTTTCAATTCTCTTCCATTCATAGTAAGCGAGAGAGATGATGTACTACTCTTACCCTTACAGGTAGATGATGATTTTCTGGGTGTTTTATATTTCTGTTATAAAAATACCCTGGAATTTAATGAAGACTTTGAGAACATCTTTCGTTTTATTGCCAAGTACATATATCTTCTCTTAAAAAACAACTATTATTACGTCAGAATGGAACAGAGAGTGGCAGAGTTAATTACCTTACAGACAGTCAGTGATTTTGTCAACTCAACATTGGATTTTGATCAATTACTGGACAAAACACTGGATGCCATAGTAGGGCTTATTGGTTTGAGGACCTCTTCTATTACTGTTTTCAAGAACAAGCTATATGAAGGTGTCTATACCCGCAAGCAAAAAGTCCTGATTAAAACTATTCAATCCAGTCAGGAGATAGAGTTGAACTATACCCAGGATATTTATGAATTCCTGGCTAAGGAAAGAAAGTTAATCTCCGGTGTAACCAGGGTAGGGAACAGGATACTGGAATTATTACCCTCCCTTAATTTGCAAAGAGGCCAGGAAGTACAGTATGTTATATTACCCATCAGTAGGGGGGAGGAACTATTTGGTTCCATAAATATCTTTGATTCCACCTTGACTCATCTCAATAATATCGACAATAACTTTCTGGAATCCTTTGCCAACCAGGTTAGCATTGCCCTGCAAAATGCCCAACTTTACCGTCAACAGGAAGAAATGGCCCAGAAGGATGGTTTGACATCCTTATATAATCATGCCTATTTTCAAAATAAACTGGATTATTTAATAAAAGAAAAAAGTATGTGGCCTTTTTCTCTAATTATAATGGATATTGATGACTTTAAAAAGGTTAATGATTATTATGGTCATTTGACCGGTGATACAGTATTAAGGGAACTCTCTAACATTTTATTAAAAAACAGTAGGGAAGGAGACTTAGTAGCAAGATATGGCGGTGAGGAATTTGCAGTTGTTCTGCCAGAGACAAATATTGATGAAGCAAAGAGTTTTGCCGAAAGATTGAATAAAATTGTAGCAAATACAGAAATCCTTATTGATGAGCAAACCCCGCTTAAAGTAACTGTCAGTATGGGAGTAGCAGAGTACAGGAAAGAATGGACAAAAGAAGAGTTTATAGACAGGGTCGACCAGTTATTATATAAGGCAAAAAAAGCTGGTAAAAATAGGGTTGAAGCTGCACTATAATTATTTTACAGATATTGAATTATTTTTAGACAAAGATATTATAATATAAATAAATTAAAAAAATGGGGTGTTGAAATGGGAAAAGTCAATGTTTTAGATGCATTAGATCGTCTCACTTCTACAATCAACAAGGTCGAAGAGTTTGATGTAAGCGGTATTGACCTGAGTGAGAGAGTTCTCGATAATAGAATTATTACCCTTGAGGGTTATATTAGATTTCTGGAAAATGAGGCTATTCCAAAACTAAGCAGAATCCGTGATAATATTGCAGGTAAATTAGATGAAAAACAGGCAGGTGGTAATGATGACTGATCAGATCTACTACAAAATACAGTATCCTTTAAAAAAGGCCATTAATATGATTCAAAACATTGATACAGATGATCCTTTTGTCGGTGAAGAGGATTTAGAGCTTATGAGAAAGGGCCTGGAAGAGATTGATAACTTTATAGACCTTTGGGAAAGCAGGGGCAGGGAAAATCTGCAGGATGTAATCAGGAAATTAAGGCAAATACAGTAGCCCTGCTCCAGGGATACATGTCAAGGAATAGTTTTAGTCCTTGACATTTATTTTATATATGACATTAATTTTAATATTATTGAATTAAAGGGCACTTTATGTTAAAATTGAAAAGGTAAATGGGAAGGGAGGTAATTATATGGCAGGTCATTCGAAATGGGCCAATATAAAACATAAAAAAGGAAAAGAGGATGCCCGTCGTGGCAAATTGTTTTCTAAACTGAGCAAGATGATTACTGTTGCTGCCCGGGAGGGTGGCGGTGATCCTGATACTAACGCTGATTTGAGATTAGCCATACAGAAAGCAAGGGACAATAATATGCCCAATGATAATATTGAAAGGGCTATTAAGAGAGGTACTGGTGAACTCAGCGGCGTTAATTATGAAAGGTTTGTTTATGAGGGATATGGTCCAGGTGGTGTAGCTCTCTATATGGAGATTATGAGCGATAACCGCAACAGGACTGCTTCAGAAATTAGACATATTTTATCAAAATATGGCGGAAATCTGGGAGAAACCGGTTGTGTTTCCTGGATGTTTAACCGCAGGGGTCAACTGGTAGTGGATTTGGATAATTCGGATTTTGACGAAGATACCCTGATGTTAATGGCTATAGAAGCAGGGGCAGATGATGTGGTCAGAGAAGATAATCTGGTCACTATTTATACTGAACCAGCCTCTATGGAAGAGGTCAGAAAAAACCTGGAAGCAGAAGGGGTTAAGTTTGTTTCTGCCGATATTGCCATGATACCGGAAAATACCATTGAACTGGATGCGGATACAGCCAGGAAAACCTTGAAGCTGATGGATGTCCTGGAAGATCATGATGATGTACAGGAAGTTTATTCAAACTTTGATATACCGGAAGAGATAATGGCACAACTTGCTGAAGAAGTTTAGAAAAAAACCTGGACACTGAATCAATCAGTGTCCTTTGTATATTTTTTGCTTTATTGGGAAACAATAAAGCAAAAAATATACAGGAGTTGAATTTCCATGAAAAGGTCTATGACAGTTCTGCTCTTACTGTTTATAATTCTATTATTATGGAATGATGCGGAACATAATGGTGACCTTTATCTGGCTGAAAAAACACCAGATCCGGGTATTGCCAATTCAGATACTGATATTATTAAAGCGCTGGAAAACATTGAGGGAAATAGGGCCTATCTGGGAATAGAGGAAGGCAGGGTGGCCATTTTTACCGGGGGAAAGGAAAATAATAATTTAAAGGAAATAACCAATATAGAAGTGGATAATCTGCCACCGGAAGAACAGGAAAAACTGGAGCAGGGTATAGTTTTTGATTCAGAAGAGGAGCTATTGTCTCTTCTTGATAGTTACATCAGCGGGATTAATGATGATTAATTCAATTTCATGGCGAGATTAGGGGTGGTTTTTTGTTAATTTTAGGTATTGACCCTGGACTGGCTATTGTCGGTTATTCCCTGGTTGAAAAAAAAGGCAATAGATTTTCTGTCTGTGATTATGGTGTGATAAGAACCCCGGCAGAAGCTACCAATTGCCAGAGGCTGATGACCATTTTTGAAGAACTGAGTAACTTGATCGCTACATATCAACCAGATGAGATGGCTGTGGAAGAATTATTTTTTAATAAAAACGTAAAAACAGCCATCGAGGTAGGACAGGCCAGAGGGGTTATTCTTTTAACCGGTGCCCAAGCCGGCTTAAGGGTGGCCGAATACACTCCCTTGCAGGTAAAACAGGCGGTAGTCGGTTATGGCCGGGCCAGCAAAGAGCAGGTCCAGCAGATGGTCAAGGCTTTATTAAATTTATCAAGCCTGCCGAAACCGGATGATGCTGCCGATGCACTGGCTGTTGCCATTTGTCATGGGAACAGCAGGACTGTTATCAGTAAGCTAAAATAGGAGGATATATCTGTGATTGCTTATTTAAAAGGCCAGATTATCTGGCAAAATGAAAATAAAATAATTCTTAAGGCCGGGAATATAGGTTATCTGGTGGAACTGGTTGATCCGGATTTGTCTATCCTCTCCGACAGGGAGATTGAGTTATACATATATACCCATGTGCGGGAAGATGCCCTCCAGCTCTATGGCTTTAAAAACCTGGCTGACAGGGAACTCTTTATAACCCTGATTGGTATTTCCGGTGTTGGCCCTAAATTGGCCCTGAAGATATTATCTACTTTACCCCATGACAGGTTTGTGGATGCCATCCTGAATGAGAATATTTCCCTGTTAAAACAGATCCCTGGAGTTGGTCTAAAAACAGCACAGAGATTAATACTGGAATTGAAAAATAAGATGGAAAAACTGGCCGTAAAATATGATTTAGAGACTGCTGCCAGTTCCTATGATGAGGATTTATATAATGCCCTGGCCGCATTAGGTTATAGCCAGGGAGAGATTGACAGGGCACTGAAAGAAATAGACCTGGCTGATTTAACAGGTATTGAAGACAAATTAAAAGTAGTTCTTTCATACTTAGGTAAGGGGATTTAAAAATGGATGATAAAAGAATCGTTTCAGGACATAAAAGGGAAGAAGACTTACTCATTGATAGGACACTGCGGCCCCAGCGCCTGGAATATTATATCGGCCAGAAAAAGGTCAAGGAAAAACTACGTATCTTCATAAAAGCAGCCAGAGAGAGGGGAGAAGCCCTTGATCATGTGCTTCTCTATGGGCCTCCTGGATTGGGGAAAACTACTCTGGCCAATATTATTGCCAATGAGTTAAATGTAAATATCCATGTTACATCCGGGCCGGCCATTGAGAGGCCTGGCGATCTGGCCGCCATCCTGACCAATCTGCAAGAAAATGACGTTTTATTCATCGATGAGATCCACCGTTTAAATAAGGTGGTGGAAGAGGTCCTATATCCTGCCATGGAGGACTATTCCCTGGATATCATCATCGGCAAGGGCCCCAGTGCCCGCTCGATACGGCTGGACCTCGCGCCCTTTACCCTGGTAGGTGCCACAACCCGGATCGGCTTACTGGGTTCACCTTTACGGGACAGGTTTGGAATCATAAACAGACTGGAGCTTTATAATACCCAGGAGCTAAGTGAGATAGTAATGCGTTCAGCCCGAATCCTGGGTATAGAAATTGGAGAAGAAAGCGCCCTGGAGATTGCCCGGCGTTCCCGGGGAACCCCCAGGATCAGCAATAGATTATTAAAACGGGTCAGGGATTATGCCCAGGTGAAGGCTGATGGACAGATTACAAGGGAGATAGTGGATGCTGCTTTAAATCTGATGGAGATTGATAAACTGGGCCTGGATAGCCTTGATCACAAATTATTGAAGACCATAATCCTGAAATTTGGCGGCGGCCCGGTGGGGCTAAATACCCTGGCCGCTGCGGTAAATGAAGAAAGTGAAACCATTGAGGAGGTCTATGAACCCTATCTCCTGCAAATCGGTTTTCTGGAGAGGACACCAAGGGGACGGGTTGCTACAGCTAATGCCTATAAACATCTTGGCTTAGAGTATCCAGGGCAGGCGCAAAGCCTTTTTGACTAAAGAGAAGGAACAGTGAACATATAATTTGCTGTTCTGGCAAATAATATTGATAATAATCCTGGAGGTATATAGTTGTGAAAGTTGATGATTTTAGCTATGATCTACCGGAAGAATTGATTGCACAGAAGCCGGCAAAAGTTAGAGATGAGTCCCGTTTAATGATCCTCCACCGGGAGAACGGAAAGATTGAACATAGGTATTTCAGGGATATAATAAATTATCTTAACGAGGGAGACCTCCTGGTTTTAAATAATAGCAAGGTGATTCCCGCCAGACTATTTGGCAAAAAGCTTTCCACAGGTGTAGAAATCGAAGTATTACTGCTGAATGAAAAGGGGAAAGATCTCTGGGAAGTACTGGTCAAACCAGGCAGGCGGGTAAAGAAAGGCACCCAGATATCCTTTGGGGGAGGAAAGCTTCTTGGGGAAACCCTGGATTATACTGAGTTTGGCGGGCGGCTCATGAAGTTTACCTGTTCCGGCAATTTTGATGAAATAATTGATGAATTAGGGGAAATGCCCCTGCCCCCATATATCCATGAAAAACCTGTTGATCCCGGGCGTTATCAGACTGTTTATGCCAGGGAACGGGGTTCAGTAGCTGCGCCGACTGCCGGGCTGCATTTTACGCCGGAATTGATGCAGGAACTACGGGAGAAAGGCATCGAAATGAGTTATCTTACCCTCCATGTGGGGCTGGGAACCTTCCGGCCCGTTAAGGCGGAGAATGTGGAAGAACACCAGATGCATGCCGAGTATTATGAATTGAGCCAGCAGACGGCAGACCTAATAAATCAGAAAAAGGCAGAGGGGAAAAGGGTTATTGCTGTTGGTACAACTGTAACCAGGACCCTGGAAACCATCGCCAGTGAAAAAGGCATATTGACTGCCAGCAAGGGTTGGACGGATATCTTTATTTATCCCGGTTATGAGTTTAAGGTTATTGATGCCCTTGTAACTAATTTTCATCTGCCCCGTTCAACCCTTCTGATGTTGGTGAGCGCCTTTGCCGGCCGGGAACAGATTTTGAATGCCTACCGGCAGGCAGTAGAGGAAAGATACCGTTTCTTCAGTTTTGGCGATGCCATGCTTATCATCTAGGACCTGGTTTTCATACAGGTTTATGTTTATGATTCTGGTCCTAATCTATCAAACTGAAATATGATTATTTTTCCAGTATGCATTTTATCTAAGAGGAGAGGATGAGGAACTTGGCGATAGAGTTTCAGCTTATACATAGAGAAAAAAATACAGCCGCCAGAGCGGGCAAACTGACTACACCACATGGCCAGATTGAAACTCCAATCTTCATGCCTGTAGGTACCCAGGCAACAGTGAAATCAATGACTCCCGAGGAGTTAAAGGAAATTGGAGCACAGATTATTCTCTCCAATACCTACCATTTATACCTGCGGCCTGGTTCCAAATTAATAGCTGAAGCAGGGGGCCTGCATAAGTTTATGAACTGGGACAGGCCTATTTTGACGGACAGTGGAGGTTTTCAGGTCTTCAGCCTGTCTGAACTTAATGAGATTACCGAAGAGGGGGTATATTTCCGTTCCCACATTGATGGTAAAAAGATGTTCCTTTCGCCGGAGATATCCATGCAGGTGCAGATGGATCTGGGTTCTGATATAGTCATGGCTTTTGACGAGTGCCCGCCTTATCCGGCAGACCATGATTACCTGGCCCGTTCCCTGGAAAGGACCATCAGGTGGGCCAGAAGATGTAAGGCAGCCATGACCAGTGAAAAGCAGGCTTTATTTGGTATAATCCAGGGTGGTGTACATGAGGACCTGCGGCGGATCAGTGTGGAGGCCATGCTGGATATCGGTTTTCCCGGTTATGCCATTGGCGGCCTGAGTGTGGGGGAGCCAAATGAATTGATGTATGAGGTTCTGGAATATACTGTTCCACTCCTGCCAGATGATAAGCCCCGCTATCTCATGGGAGTAGGTACTCCGGAGGATTTACTGGAAGGAGTAATGCGGGGGATAGATATGTTTGACTGTGTCATGCCGACCAGGATTGCCCGGCATGGTGCCGTTTATACCTCCCGGGGCAGGCTGACGGTACGCAATGGAGAATATGCCATGGATTTTACACCTCTGGATCCGAATTGTGATTGTTATGTCTGCAAAAATTATACCCGGGCCTATATCAGGCATCTTTTCAATAGAAGGGAAATCCTTGGTGTACGGCTGGCTACCTATCATAATCTCTACTTTTTCCATAAATTGATGGAAAAAGCCCGGGAGGCCATAATAGAAGACAGGTTCCTGGAGTTCCGGGAGAGTTTTTATGCAAAATATAAAGATTAATTATTTTGCAGGATTTCCTGCTGTATTGTTGAATATTTTAACGTATAAAAAAATATAATTAGAGGAGGTTTATTAAATGGAAGCAACAGCAACAAATGGAATACTGAGCCTGGTAATATACTTTGCAGTTATCTTCGGTATTTTCTATCTGATAATCATCAGGCCGCAGAAAAAGCAGGAGAAGGCCCATCGGGAGATGCTGGCCAATCTTCAGCCAGGCGATCAGGTTGTAACAATCGGGGGAATCAAGGGGAAAATAATCAAGATTAAAGATGATTATATTAGGTTACGTGTTTCTTCCAATGTTGACATTGATTTCGTCCGCAATAGTATTTCCAGAGTAGAGAAAAAGGCTGAAGTAGTAAGAGAAAATAAAACAGAGGAGCAGGCTGAGACAGAAGACTAATTGATGGTGGAGGATTTTTTATGCTGGATAAAGGGGATATTAAGGAGTTCGTTCAATCACTGATAATTGCCGGTATACTTGCATTTTTTATAATAAACTTTGTAGCCCAATCCTTTATTGTTGACGGACAATCCATGTATCCTACTCTGCGTGATGGAGAGAGATTGTTTGTCAACAAGTTTATCTACCGCTTTCGTCCACCGGAACGTTTTGAGATAATAGTCTTCACACCAAACGGTCAGCCAGACAGCAAGTTTATAAAAAGAGTCATAGGACTTCCCGGAGAGACTGTCTTTATTAAAGATGGCATTACTTACATAGACGGGCAGCCCCTGAAGGAAGGTTATTTAAATGAAAAAATGCTGGGGGATTTTGGCCCCTATTTGGTCGGGGATGATGAGGTCTTTGTTATGGGAGATAACCGGAATCATAGTGCTGATAGCCGGATACCTTCTTATGTTGGTAATGTGAAATTTAGTTCCATCTCCGGGAAAGCCTTCTGGGTTTACTGGCCCTTGAACAGGATGAGGTTAATAGGATATGAATATTAATGAGATTACCCCAAAAAAACAAATCTGGTGAGAGTCCAGGGGGTGGTGCCTGAATGAATAAAAAGATTATTTTGCTTTTATTATTTGCTTTATTTATTGCCGTTTTTTCCATTCAGAATGCCAATCCTGTATTAATTCGTTTACTTTTCTGGGACCTGGAGATATCTTTAGTTTTAATAGTTCTGGGGGCTATAGTTTTTGGAGCTATACTGATGGCACTGGTTACTTCTTTGAGCAGTTTCAGGCTCAATAAAGAGATCAGAATGGAAAAAAAGGAAAAAGAAGAACTCCTTAATGAAGTGGAAGAACTTAAAAAAATGCTTGCTGAATACCGGGCGGAAAATGCTGGTGACACTGTTGATGAAAAAAGGAATGGCAGTGATAATACTGAAGACAGCAATTCCACCGGGCAGGAATAAAAGGAATAGGAATAGCTTGACAAAAGGGGATTATTCCGATATAATATTAAAAATTATATAAAGGAAAGGTGAGATGAGATGAGTAGAGTTAACAGGGTCATTAAGACCAGAGATTTAGCTGAGACAGCTTTGTTGGTGGGGATAGGGTTTTTATTACATGCTTTTTTCCCTGCAATTGTGTTGGGAATGAAACCTGATTTTTCCCTGGCCATGCTGTTTATAGTGCTGATTGTGAAAAGGGATTTCAGCCTGGGTTTACTGGCTGCACTGGCTACCGGGATATTTACAGCCCTGACAAGCGCTTTTCCTGGCGGGCAGTATGCAAACCTGATCGATAAATTGATTACATTTTTACTGGTCAGTGCCCTTATCAGGCTCATAAGTGACAGGCTGGATGAGCGGGTTGCTGTCGGAATTATAACTGCTATCGGTACTATTATCAGCGGAACTGTTTTTCTAGGCTCAGCTGCTTTAATAGCCGGTTTACCTACCTCATTCAAGTTTCTCTTTTATACAGTGGTACTACCTGCAGCAGCTGTAAATACGGTAACGGCAATCATTATTTATCTTGCTTTTTCCTATAGCAGGAAAGCGATCAGAATCAGAAGCGGAAAGGCCGAAGAGGCCTGAGTAATGAGTAAGATATAAGGAATAAAAAAGAAAGCCCCCTTTAGCGGGGTTTTTCTTTTTTACCGGAACGGATAAAAAATAGACAGGGTGAAGACGGATATAATGAAAAATAAATGGTATATTAAGAGGGATAAAAGCATAGGCAAAATTGACGGTTTATCACCCCTTCTTCTGCAATTACTTTCCAATCGCGGATTAACAGAAGAAAAGAGTATAAAGAGCTTCCTCTACGGGGGTATTAATGATCTGGAAGAGCCCTTTTTGTTAAAGGACATGGACCGGGCCGTAGAAAGGATAGATAGGGCCGTAAAAAATGGAGAGAGGATAATTGTTTATGGTGATTATGATGTGGACGGCATTACTGCTACTGCTTTATTATACCGTTATTTCAAAGAGGTTTACAATTATCAGATCGATTATTATATTCCCCGGCGGAAGGAGGAAGGCTATGGCCTGAACCAGGCGGCAGTAGAGGAGTTTATAAAAAAGGATTATGATCTCCTGCTTACTGTTGATTGTGGCATCAGTGCCCATGAAGAGGTCAAATATAGTATGAGCCATGGCCTTGACGTAATTATAACTGACCATCACCAGGCCGGCCAGGAAATCCCGCCGGCCCTGGCTGTGATTGATCCTCACAGGGGGGATGATGAGTATCCCTTTAAGTCCCTGGCGGGTGTAGGGGTAGCTTTTAAATTATGCCAGGCTCTGGAATATAATAAAAACCAGAGATATATATCTGACCTTTTATTGAATTTACTGGACCTGGTAGCTCTGGGTACAGTCGCTGATATTGTCCCCTTGAATGGTGAGAACAGGATTATAGTCAGGGAAGGACTGCAGGTGCTGGAGAGGACCGGTAATATCGGTCTGCAAAAATTGATCCAGATCACGGGGTTGGCAGGAAGACAATTAAATACTGGTAATCTGGCCTTTATCATTGCCCCTCATTTAAATGCGGCCGGCCGGATGGATAGTGCGGAAAAATGTGTGGAACTATTAATAACAGAAGACGAGGTGCTGGCGGAAGTAATTGCCCTGGAGTTGAGGGTAGCAAATAGAGAAAGGCAGGAACTGGAGGAGAAGATACTACAGGAGGCACTGGAAAAGGTAGCGGCGGAAATTAATCTGGAAGAGGAAAAGGCGATTGTCCTGGCGGCAGAAGGCTGGCATCCGGGAGTAATCGGTATTGTAGCCTCCAGACTGGTAGAAAGCTATTACCGGCCTGTTATCCTCATTGCTATTGATGAAGATGGAATAGGCAAGGCTTCCTGCCGCAGTATCAGAAATCTGAATTTATATGAAGCCCTGCAGCGATGTTCTAACTACCTGGAAACCTTTGGCGGCCATGAAATGGCCGCAGGCCTGACCATTAAGGTTGAGAAGATAGAGGGCTTCAGGAAAGAGTTCAACAGGGTTCTGGATGAAAAACTGGGGAAAGAAGATTTAATACCGGAAATAGAGCTGGATCTGGCCCTGGATCTGGAGTCAATCAGCCAGGATTTTTACGAGGAGCTGGCCTTACTTGAACCCTATGGAGTTGGGAACCCCAGGCCCTATTTCCTGCTGAGTGATGTAAAAATAGAAAAGGCCTATACGGTAGGTAAGAAGGGAGAACACCTGAAATTTACCCTGGAGAATGGCCTTAATGGTATAGCCTTTGATTTTGGCCATCAAATAAATGATTTCTTAAGTAATCCGGTGGACCTGCTCTTTTCCCTGGAACTGAACCAGTGGAATGGGAAAAGTGAAATACAGATAAACCTGAAGGACTGGAAGATCAGGGGAGAGGCAAAGGATTTTCCCATATTATATATAGCAAAAGACTATATATTTGCTGATAAAAGGGGTTGTACTGATTTTATTGCCTATTTCCAGGACTTATTATATTACAGGGATAAATTTATTGTCTATGTAAATAATTTAAAATACTACCGGATCAGTCAAAGCAAACTGGGAAAAGAGAGGGTATTTCTGGCGGAAAAACAGGCAGAGTATGATGAATTTCAAAAGGCTAAAGAGGGTATATTATTCTTTACTCACGGGATGCTGGATAAACTGGCTGGTTGGCAGGAAGATGCTTTTGAATGGGATTTAGTCTTCCTCTCCCTGCCCTTTTCTCTGGGGGAAATGAAAAGGGTCCTGGCCCTGGTAAAGCATGATTCTGTTAGAGTACATCTGCTTTATTCTGACCGGGATTTAGAATTGAACAGGAAATTGATAAAGGCCAGGATACCTGATGATAATTATCTCAGGGGACTATATAGGCTTATGCAGAAATATAAAAATGAGGATTTAGTTCTTGAACAAATCAGGGCAGAAATTGCCGCCAGCTGTGAAGAAAAAATGTTAAATTCCTTGACTATATTTGAAGAATTAAATATTATAAACAGGGCAGGAAACAGGATTCTTCTTCTGCCTGAACCTGGTAAAAAGCTGGACTTATCCGCGTCCATAAGTTATAATAATAATATTAAAATAGTTGAGGATTTTGACTGCTTTGTCAAATTAGCTCTAGGCAGGGATCTATTTGTATTAATAGATAAACTTAAATCTTGTAAGGAGGATATGGAATGGACTTAAAAAAATTCATCAGGGATATACCAAATTTCCCGAAAGAAGGGATTATATTTAAAGACATAACTCCCTTATTAAAAGATGCTGAAGCATTTAAAGAGGCAATCGATAAAATGATCGAATACTATCGGGACGCTGAATTTGATTATATAGTGGGTATAGAGGCCCGCGGATTTTTAATCGGTGCTCCCATGGCGATAGAGATGGGGAAAGGATTCATTCCCATCCGGAAGCCGGGTAAACTACCTGCAGATATCCTGTCTAAAGATTATGATTTAGAGTATGGCAGTAACAGGATCGAGATTCACCGGGATGCCATTTCCCCGGGGGACAGGGTCCTTATCATAGATGATTTGCTGGCTACAGGAGGAACCATAGCTGCTGCAGTTGAATTAATTGAGGAATTAGGTGGCCAGGTTGCCGGTATAGGCTTTTTATATGAATTATCTGAGCTCAAGGGCAGAGACTTACTGACCGGTTATGATGTTTTCTCATTAATGAAGGAGTGAAAGGACTTTAATGAAGCTGGGAGATCTTTTGGCTCAAATAAAAAAATATATAAATGACCCTGATCTTTCCATTGTGGAAAAAGCCTATTTCTTTGCAGAAGAAGCCCACAGGGGACAGTTCAGGTATTCTGGTGAACCCTTTATTGAACATCCTCTGGGTGTTGCCTTTATCCTGGCTGAACTGGAACTTGATATTATCTCCATTGCTGCCGCCCTGCTTCATGATGTGGTGGAGGATACAGGGGTAAGCAGTGAAACAATCAGAGCCGAATTTGGTGAGGAAATCGCCCTTCTGGTGGACGGGGTAACCAAATTGAGCAGATTAAAGTTCCAGACCAGAGAAGAACTACAGGCAGAAAACTTGCGGAAAATGTTCATTGCTATGGCCGAAGATATCAGGGTTATTTTGATAAAGCTGGCAGACCGTCTGCATAATATGCGTACTTTGAAATACCTGAACAAAGAGAAGCGGATTGTTAAAGCCCAGGAGACCCTGGAGATTTATGCCCCCCTGGCCCACCGCCTGGGTATTTCAAAGCTGAAATGGGAGCTGGAAGATCTTGCTTTTCTTTTTCTTGAACCGGAGAAGTATTATGAGGTTGCCAGGAAGGTGCAGGCAAACAGGGCCCAGCGGGAAAAGGATATACAGCTGGCCCTGGATATATTGAATAACAGGCTGAAGGAAGTGGGCCTGAAAGCCGAAACCTATGGCCGGCCCAAGCATCTTTACAGCATATATCAAAAGATGAAAAAGAAAGAGATAGAATTTGAAGAAATATATGACCTTACTGCCGTAAGGATTATTGTCGATACAGTGCGGGAATGTTATGAGGTGCTGGGTGTTGTCCATGAACTCTGGAAACCTATACCGGGAAGGTTCAAGGACTATATAGCCATGCCTAAATCAAATATGTATCAGTCCCTGCATACAACTGTAATCGGGCCCAAGGGGGATCCCCTGGAAATCCAGATCCGGACACCGGAGATGCACAGGACAGCAGAGTACGGTATTGCTGCTCACTGGCGTTATAAAGAAGGAAAAACAGGCGACCAGGCCTTTGAGGAAAAATTGTCCTGGCTAAGGCAATTACTGGAATGGCAAAAGGAATTACAGGAACCCCAGGAGTTCATGGAGGCCCTGAAGATAGACCTCTTTGAAGATGAGGTTTTTGTTTTTACACCTAAAGGTGATGTGATCTCCTTACCAAAAGGGGCTACACCGGTGGATTTTGCCTTCTCCATCCACACCGAGATAGGTTATAGCTGTATAGGGGCAAAGGTTAACGGCCAGATCAAACCCCTGGATTACCGTCTGCAGAATGGTGATATTGTAGAAATACAGACAACCAGGGTCAGCACAGGCCCCAGCCGGGACTGGTTGAACTTTGTCAAGACCTCCAAAGCCCGCAGTAAGATAAAATACTGGTTCAAGATGCAGGCCAGAGATGAAATCATCCAGCGGGGCAAGGAGCTAATCGAAAAAGAACTGCGCAGGCGCCAGATTGAATTAAAGGATAGTGAGAAGCAGAAAGAGTTTGAACGCTTGGCCAAAAAGATGGGTAAGAACACGGCAGAAGAAATTCTCGAAATGATTGGCTATAACCAGGTTACACCCCAGCAGATTGTCAGCCGCCTGAAGGTTGTGCAGGAAAATGTAGAATTGGCTGAACAGCCCGTTTTCAAGGAAAAACGTAAGCCTGTCCGCCGGAGTTCTACAGATAAAGGCGTAAAGGTAAAGGGTGTGGAGAATCTGCTGGTCAGGCTGGCCAGGTGTTGTAACCCTGTGCCCGGGGATGAAATCAATGGCTTTATTACCAGGGGGCGAGGTGTTTCCATCCACAGGGCTGATTGCCCTAATATGCAATTATTACTGGAAACAGAAAAAGAAAGGATTATCCCTGTCGAATGGGATAATAGGGCAGATGAGTACTATCATGTTAACCTGGCTATTGAAGCATATAGTAAGAAGGCCTTATTAAATGATATTACTTCTTTAATGAAGGAAGAGCAAATAGAACTCTCTTCAGTGGTGGCCAGGACAGATAAATATAACCGGGCTCATATCCAGTTATCTATGGAGCTCAGTAATTTGCAACATATGCAGGAGATAATGCAAAAATTGGACCAGATACCGGGAATACTCTCTGTCAACAGGGCCTGATGCCAGTTTTTCTTTCTAAATAACCAGTCTTTTTTCATATTCCATATATTGTGAAATTAAAATCAGGGGTGACATGGAATCATGCGCGCTGTAGTTCAAAGGGTTAAACATGCCAGTGTACGTGTAGATAACGAGTTAAAAGGAGCTATTAATGCCGGCCTCCTGGTTTTTTTAGGCGTTGCAGAGGGTGATAGCCGGGAGGATGCAGATTATTTAGTGGACAAGATAGTGAATTTAAGGATTTTTGAAGATGATGAGGGGAAAATGAATCTATCTGCCCTTGACCTGGATAAAGAGATTTTATTGGTTTCCCAGTTTACCCTAATGGGGGATTGCCGCAAAGGCCGCCGGCCTAATTTTACTGCTGCTGCAAAGCCTGAAATTGCCAATGAGTTGTATCTTTATTGTTTAGAAGCCCTGGAAAAGACCGGTTTGAAGATTGCCAGTGGAGAATTCCAGGCCATGATGGAAGTGGAATTAATCAACGATGGTCCGGTGACAATATTACTGGATAGTAAAAAGGAGTTCTAGGGACTGGCTTTGAGAATAAGTGAAGAGGTGGAGGATTCTGCCATGAAGATATATACGATAGAGGTTGGTTTTAATGGTACCAACTCTTATCTGGTAGAAGATACAGACAACTGTCTGCTTATTGATCCAGGTGCAGAAGGAGAGAAAATACTTTCTGTAATTCAGGAAAAAAAGCTCAGGCCGGAAAAGATTATCCTCACACATGGACATTTCGACCATATCGGGGCAGCGGAGTATTTGCGGGAAAAAACGGGGGCAAAGCTTTTTGTCCATTCAGAAGATAAAGAATATTTAATGGATGAGAAAAAGAACCTCTCATTTTTTACAGGTGACCTGATTGAACCTGCTATTGCTGATAATTTAATGGAGGAAGGAGATATCATAGGTAAATTCAGGGTAATCCATACTCCGGGCCATACACCCGGCAGTATCTGCCTGTATAATGAAGAAGAGGGTCTTTTATTCAGCGGTGATACCATATTTAAAAATGGCTATGGCCGGACTGATTTTCCCGGCGGAGACCTGCAGGCCTTAATTAATTCCATTAATAAATTGCTGCACTTGCCCGATGAAACTTTAGTTTATCCCGGGCATGGCCCGTCTACTACTATCGCTGAGTTCCGCCGATATATCGGTTGACATTTTTATGATAATAAGATAAAATTAAACAGTATTATTGAAAGGAGTGGGCATTTTGTTTAATAAATTTAAGAAATATAGTAATGCAATAATAATTGTTGTTGCAGTAGCAATGGTAGTAACCGGCGTATTATATGGGGTTGGTTCCTTTGGGGGTTCTTCTGCTTATGCAGTAGCTACTGTAAATGGTGCAGATATTACCAGTGATCAATTTTATTCTGCCCTTTACAATCAGCTTGGTTCTAATTATATAAGCCGTGATCAGGAGTTTCCTTTCAAGTATAATGTATTAAACAGCATTATTAATACAGAATTACTTTTACAGGAAGCTGACCGCCTGAAAATCAAATCACAGATTACTGAAGAAGATCTGGATGAGTATATTGCCCAGTTGCTGGAAAGCAACCAGATGACTGAAGAAGAGCTGGAAGAGGAACTGAAGAAAAACAATAGCAGCCTGAAAGTATTTAGAAATCAGGTCAAGAATGTTCTGGATGACAATGATCGCCTGGCCCAGGTCATTGAGCGGAGTTATGCTGATATAATTGTAGAAGAAGAAGAGATCGTACACGAATATGAAGAAGTAGAAATTGAAATGATCAGAAAGGAAAAAGAAGAAGAAAATGCCAGGGAAGAAATAGAAAAGGCCCTGCAGAGGATTGAAAATGGTGAAGAATTTGCTGCAGTTGCCGAGGAAATGTCTGATTTCCATGTAGTGAACCCGGGAAGATTGAATAGAAAAGCATACTATTTGCCGGAAAACGTTATAGATGCTGCTTTTACTCTTGAAATAGGAGAAATGAGTGAGATACTGGATGGTGAAGATGCCTATTACCTGGTAAAACTGATTGATAAAAAGCTGGCCGTTGGCGAAGATTATGAGGCTGCCAGAGAAGAAATCAGAAATAATTTACTGGCCCGGAAACAGGATGAGGCCTTCTCTAACTGGTTTGCAGAACTACGTGCAAAAAGTAAAATTGTAATAAATGATCCCTCCCTGAGTGGTTATGAAGCGCTGGTAAATGGTGATTATGAACTGGCCGCTAAAGATTTAAAGAAGGCCCTGGAGGCATATCAGGCTCCGATGCTTTATGTTTATCTGGCTGAGGCTTACTTTGGCCTGGAGCAAAATGATAAAGCCGATGAAACCATGAGCAAGGCAATCGAACTCTATCCGGAAGACTGGGAACTGCATTACTTTTATGCCATGTTAAAACATAGTGCAGGTTCCAGCCAGGAAGATGTAGTTGCCATGCTGGACAAGGCTTCTGAACTGGCCGGAGATAATATTACAGCCCATTATCAGCTATATATAGCCTTTAGTCAGTTAGGTGAACAGGAAAAGGCTGAAATAGAAGGAAATAAGATTCAGGAGATACAGCAGATGTTTATGGAACTTCAGGAAACCCAGGAAGCAAATGAAGCAGGAACAGATGAAGCAAGCGATGATAATACCAATAATACAGAAGCTAATGTTGATATTGAAGAATAAGGTTATGGGGTGAGTTGATGAAGATAAATGCACCACGGGGGACAAATGATATTTTGCCCCCCCTTTCTTTAAAATGGCAGTATATAGAGGAAAAAGCAAGGGATTTAATGGCAAGATATAATTATCAGGAGATCAGGACTCCAATCTTTGAATATACTGAGTTATTTCAAAGAGGGATTGGAGAAACCACTGATGTAGTGGAAAAGGAAATGTATACATTTACAGACAAAAGCGGCCGGAGCATAACCCTGCGTCCAGAGGGCACAGCAGGTATTGTCCGGGCCTATCTGGAGAATAAGCTTTATGGCCAGATGCAGCCACTCAAGTTATATTATATAGGGCCTATGTTCCGCTATGAGCGGCCACAGGCCGGACGTTTCCGCCAATTCCATCAATTTGGTGTGGAGGTTTTCGGCTCCAATGATCCGGCCCTTGATGCTGAAGTTATAGTATTAGGGGTCAATTATTTAAAGGAACTGGGCCTGGAGAACCTGGATATATATATCAACAGCATTGGCTGCCCGGACTGCAGGAAGGAATACTTTAAGGATTTACAGGAATATTTCAACCAGTACCGGCAGGAACTCTGTGAGGATTGCCAATCCAGGATAGACCGGAATCCAATGCGGGTACTGGATTGCAAAGTAGACAACAGTAAAGAGATTATCAGTAATGCTCCCAGTATTCTGGATTATCTCTGTGCTGATTGTCAGGAACATTTTGCCAGGGTAAAGGACTATCTTTCAGTCCTGGGACTTGATTATACTATCGATGCCCGTATGGTCAGGGGACTGGATTATTATACAAATACGGTTTTTGAAATCAAATACAGCGGCCTGGGTGCCCAGGATACCATACTGGCTGGCGGCCGTTACAACGGACTGGCAGAAGAAATAGGCGGTAAATCCATACCAGGCATCGGGTTTGCTGCCGGTATGGAAAGATTATTACTTACCCTGGAAAAAGAGAAGGTAGACTTACCGGAAAGTTCCGAACTGGATATATACCTGGTTACAATAGGGGAAGAGGCCAGAAAGGAAGCAATTAAGTTACTCTATCAATTGAGGAATAAAGGTTACAGGGTAGAGACTGATTATCTTGAGCGTGGCATGAAAAGCCAATTGAAGGCAGCTGACCGGCTCATGGTGAAATATGCAATAATTCTTGGTGATGATGAACTGGCACAGGGCAAAGCAATAATCAAGAATATGCAGACTGGGGAGCAAGAGGAAATCGCTTTGGAAAAAATACTGGAGGAGGACTTTAGAAAGGAGTAGAAAGGAGTAATTAATAATGTCAGAAGAACCATGTGCTTTAAAAAGAACACATTTATGCGGTAAATTAAACAGAACAAACGTTGGCGAAACAGTTGTTTTAATGGGCTGGGTACATAGGAGAAGGGATTTAGGCGGCTTAATTTTCATTGAATTAAGGGACCGTTCCGGTATTGTGCAGGTAGTCTTTAATCCGGAGATAAATGATGATGATACTTTCAGGCTTGCCAATAAATTGCGTTCTGAGTATGTAGTAGCGATAAAAGGACGGGTAGAGGCCAGGCCGGAGGAAAATATCAATCCGGAGCTTCCGACCGGAGAGATTGAAATTAGCGGCCTGGAAATGAAGATTCTGGATAGTGCCAAAACCACTCCTTTCCAAATAAAAGACGAGACAGATGTCAGTGAAGAGGTCAGATTAAAATATCGCTACCTTGATTTAAGAAGGCCAAAGATGCAGGCAATTTTGGGTTTGCGCCATAGGGTTACCAAAATCACCAGGGATTATCTGGATGAAATGGGTTTCTGGGAGATTGAAACACCAATCCTCACCAAAAGCACACCGGAAGGGGCCAGGGATTACCTGGTACCCAGCAGGGTAAATCCAGGTTGTTTTTATGCCTTGCCACAGTCACCGCAGATATTTAAACAATTGTTAATGGTGGCTGGCATAGAGAGATATTTCCAGATTGCCAGATGTTTCAGGGATGAGGATTTACGGGCAAACCGCCAGCCGGAGTTTACCCAGATTGATATAGAGATGTCCTTCATCACCAGAGAGGATATTTTCCAGTTGGTCGATGGTTTAATGAGAAGGCTCTTTAATCTTATCGATGTAGAATTACCGGCAGAGATACCGGTAATGACCTATGCTGAAGCCATGGATAGATTTGGCAGCGATAAACCGGATCTCCGTTTCGGCATGGAACTGAAGGATATATCTGAAGCTGTTAAGGACAGCGAATTTAAGGTTTTCAGTGCTACCATAAATGGTGGCGGACAGGTAAAGGGAATCAATTTCAAGGGTGGTGCTGATACTCCACGGCGTACTATCGATGGTTATGTGGATTATGTCAAGGAATTTGGTGCCAAAGGCCTGGCCTGGATGTCCCTGAAAGATGGAGAAATAAAATCACAGATTGCCAAATTCCTTTCCAGTGAGGAAATCGAAAATATAATCAGGCTAATGGAAGGGGAAGAAGGGGACTTGCTCCTCTTTGTAGCTGATAAACCGGCAGTAGTTGCTGACGCTCTGGGCAACCTGAGATTGAAGATAGCCAGGGAAGCAGGCCTGATTCCAGAGGATACCTATAAATTCCTCTGGGTAGTAGATTTCCCCATGTTTGAATACGATGAAGAGGAAGGGCGTTTTGTTGCAGTACATCATCCTTTTACCGCTCCACTGGATGAGGATATTGAACTCCTGGAAACTGCTCCGGAAAAGATGCGTTCAAAGGCTTATGACCTGGTCCTGAATGGTGAGGAGTTAGGTGGGGGAAGTATCCGTATAAATAACCGGGAACTTCAGGAAAAAGTATTTACCGCTCTCGGTATCGGTGAGGAAGAGGCCAGAGAAAAATTTGGCTTTATGCTGGAGGCCTTTGAATATGGAACACCTCCCCATGGAGGAATAGCCTTTGGCCTTGACCGTTTAATAATGATCCTCAGTGGCAGCAATTCCATCCGGGACGTTATAGCATTTCCAAAGACCCAGAAAGCAACATCCTTACTGGATAATGCCCCTTCACCTGTTTCCGAGAAGCAATTAAGGGAACTGGGAATCAAATTAATTTGATTTCTTTTTCTGCAGGGTTGAGGCAAGGTCATGGACGGCGTTGGCGCCCCTGGAGATTATTATACCTGTTATGATTTGATCAAGGATTTCCAGAGAAATATCTATATTTAAGTTTTTTAAAATACCGACTCTGGTTGTTATACAGAGAATTATACCAACTACGGCGGCTGTAATACGGCTGCCGTTTTTTTCTTCTCCTCCTTTAACAAAAGGAAAGGCTGCTTTAATGGCATTTGTAACTACTTCTACTATAACCGCCAGCAAAAAAATTGTTGATAATGATTCCGCCACCATAGATTACCACCTTCCAGATGGAGTGATAAGGGAGATTTTTTTCTATAATAAAAATATGTTTGTCTTTACAATTTTAGTAGTTAAAAAATTTTAAGTACTTGTTGACAAATTAAAAATGATATGTATAATTATAAATATTAATGTATAAATATAAATAATATAATTCTAAATATAACTTATTACCTTGATATAAAAATAATATGGTTATAAAATTTACAGATAAATTAAAAATAAAATAAAGGTGGTGAAAAAGTTGGGAGTAAATCTGAAGGGAAGGAGTCTCTTGACACTGCTGGATTATTCCAGTGAAGAGATAAATTATCTACTGGAACTGGCAGCTAAGTTAAAGGAGAAAAAACGTAAGGGGATACAGGGTACAAGTTTAAAGGGAAAGAATATTGCCATACTTTTTGAAAAGACCTCAACCAGGACCAGGGTTTCCTTTGTGGTTGCTGCCCGGGATGAGGGTGGTATGCCGGAATTCCTGGGGAAAAATGATCTCCAATTGGGGGATAAGGAAAGCGTTAAGGATACAGCCCGCGTTCTGGGCAGGCTCTTTGATGGTATTGCCTTTCGCGGCTTTGAGCAGAAAACTGTCGAACTATTGGCTGAATATTCAGGAGTACCGGTCTGGAACGGCCTGACAGACCAGTATCATCCTACACAGGTACTGGCCGATTTTCTTACCGTAAAGGAAGAGTTTGGTTATCTGGAAGGCATCAAATTTGCTTACATTGGGGATGGGCGCAATAATGTGGCTAATTCCCTATTAATCGGTTCAGCAAAGATGGGTATCCATTTTACCCTCATCGCCCCAAAAGAACTGTGGCCGGAAAGCAGGATAGTTAATCTGGTAAAAGAAGAGGCAGAAAAAAGCGGGGCAAAGATTAACTTCAGTACAGACCCTGATGCTGTATATAAGACAGATGTCATTTACACGGATGTCTGGGTCTCCATGGGGGAAGAGGCAAAATTCGCTGAAAGGATAAAATTATTGCAACCCTATCAGGTTAATACCAATTTGATCAAAAAAGCAGACAATGATAAGCTGATTTTCCTGCATTGTTTGCCTTCCTTCCATAACCGGGAAACAACTATTGGAGAGAAGATTTACCAGGAATATGGCCTGGAAGCAATGGAGGTTACCGATGAGGTTTTTGAAAGCGGTTATTCCCGGGTTTTTGAAGAGGCAGAAAACAGGATGCATACCATCAAGGCAGTTATGGTGGCCAGTATAGGAGATTTAAACGCCGTTCAGGATTAAGTCCTGCTAAAAATAACAGGCAAATACAAATTCTTTAATAAACACCTTCATTAATTGCAATAATATTAATGGAGGTGTTTTTCTTGAAAACCATGTGCATGCTTAGAATGAAGAAGAAGATTAAGGACCCATCCACAACCGGCTGGGCGATCAGTGCTCTTGGCTTATTGGTTTCAACCCTCGGGGCAAGAATGACAGATAGGAAACTGGGTGCTGGCATACTGGGTTTTGGTTTAGCCCACATACTATTGGGTCAACTGGACCGTTACCGGCCGACTATAAGAAGGAATAGTTGGTATTAAAATGGAAAAAAGGACAAAGAGATAATTAATATCCTTTGTCCTTTTTTATTTCCTTTAAAATACTATTTTATTTTGAGGAAACCATTTGTTTTGACATCTCAACAGCAATATGCTAATATAATAACAGGAAATATACTAATATATTATTACTTTGATAATGAGAAATTTACCATCAGTCAGATGACTTTTGAATTGATTTTGCTGATACTTTTAATACAAAAATATGAACTTGTATGAAAATGCAAGTTCATATTTGCTTTAATAAATGAATAATATTTGACCTTGCAGGATTTTAATATTATAATTAGGGTTGCAAGTAGTATTAGTATTTTAGTAGTATAATTGGGAGGAGGCGATCAGTTATGAAAATGGTATTTCGCTGGTTTGGCAGCAATGACGATAGCGTTACCCTGGAACAAATTAGACAGATACCCGGCATGACAGGAGTAGTCAGTGCCTTACAGGATATACCCGTGGGAGAAGTCTGGCCCATGGAAAGAATACTGGCCTTAAAAAAAGAGGTAAATGATGCAGGCCTGGAACTGGAAGTCATTGAGAGTGTTAATGTCCATGAAGCCATAAAACTGGGCTTACCGGAAAGGGATCGTTACATAGAAAACTACAAAGAAACCATTAAGAATTTGGGTAAAGCAGGGATAAAGGTTATTTGCTATAATTTCATGCCTGTTTTTGACTGGCTTCGTTCTGATCTTGCCTTTAAACTGGAAGATGGCTCTAATGCATTATATTATAATGAAGAAGCAATAAAAGGCACAAATCCAGTCTCTCTTGTGGAGGATTACCGGACTGGTTCTAAAGGTTTTACGTTACCTGGCTGGGAACCGGAAAGGTTGGCTGAATTGAGAGAGGTTATGGAATTATATAAAGATGTAGATGAAGAGAAACTTTTTGAAAATCTGAAATATTTTCTGGAAAATATAATTCCAGTCTGTGAAGAATATGATGTGAAGATGGCCATTCATCCTGATGATCCACCCTGGTCAATATTCGGTTTACCCAGAATAATTACCAACAGGGAGAATCTGGAACGGATGGTTAAACTGGTAGATAGTCCCTACAATGGCCTGACCCTCTGTAGTGGTTCACTGGGTGTAAATCCTGAAAATGATATACCGGAACTGATCAGATATTTCGGAAAGATGGGCCGGGTACATTTCGGTCATGTCCGTAACATTAAGATTTTGTCCCCCGGTCAATTCCATGAGGTTTCCCATCTGTCCAGCGATGGCTCACTGGATGTTTTTGAAATTATGAAAGCCTATTATGATATAGGTTTTGAAGGCTATATCCGTCCTGACCATGGAAGAATGATTTGGGGTGAAGAGGCCCGACCAGGTTATGGCCTTTATGACCGTGCCTTAGGTGTAGCCTACCTGAACGGCCTGTGGGAAGCAATCAATAAAACGTCAGACAGGGAATAAAAAAGAATAGGAAATTGAATAATTAATGAGAAAAATAACTGGAGTGTGAAGAAATGAGCGTAAGAAGTCATAGTAAAGCTTATGAATGCTGGCTGACTTATGCGCCACTGGAAGATGTAAATTTAGTGAAGCAATATCAGGAGAAATTCAAGATTGTCCTTATCAAAGGCGATGGCCCTGTAATGGAATCAGTCCGGGAGGAGCTGAAAGCAGGGTTAAAGGGTATCCTGGGTATTGAAGCTGTCATAACTACGGATAATAATCAAGATGCTACAGTTTTGGTTATGAAAACAGATCAGGAACCCGTAAAAAGCCTTCTGACTGATGATGAAATCAGGAAGCTGGCTGGAGAAGGCTTTTTGCTCAAGACAACAGTTTATGAGGATAAAGAGGTTATTATTGTTACTGCTAAGTCTGAGCGGGGCATTTTTTACGGTACTTTTCGTCTCTTAAAGCAATTACGGATGGGTAAGGATCTTTCCCACCTGTATCACTTAAGTAATCCTTCCAGCCCAATGAGGATGATTAATCAATGGGATAACCTTGATGGAAGTATTGAAAGGGGTTATGCGGGTAACTCCATATTCTATAAGAATAACGAATTGACAGAAAATCTGGAGAGAATCAAGGACTACGCCAGGTTACTTGCTTCTGTTGGTTTAAATAGTGTAGTTATTAACAATGTTAATGTTCATCAGGAAGAGACAAGGTTAATTACTGACCGGCTGGATATGGTAAAAACTATTGCCGATATTTTCCGCAAGTATGGAATAGTTACCTTTTTGAGCATAAACTTTGCCAGCCCCGTTGAACTGGGCGGACTGGATACAGCCGATCCCCTTAATGAAGATGTGAAAAAATGGTGGAAAGATATAGTTGCTAATATTTATGCCGAGATACCAGATTTCGGCGGATTCCTGGTCAAGGCAGATTCTGAACACAGGCCAGGCCCCTTTACCTATAACCGGGACCATGCTGATGGCGCCAACATGCTGGCCGAGGCACTGGAACCCTATGGTGGTATTCTTATCTGGCGGGCTTTTGTTTATAACTGCCTCCAGGATTGGCGGGATACGAAAACAGACCGGGCCAGGGCGGCCTATGATACCTTCATGCCTCTCGACGGCAGGTTCAAGGATAATGTTATCATTCAGATTAAAAATGGTCCCATGGATTTCCAGGTCCGGGAACCGGTTTCACCACTCTTTGGTGGCCTTAAAAAAACCAATCAGATTCTGGAATTACAGATTACCCAGGAGTATACAGGACAACAGAAACATCTCTGTTATTTGATTCCCCAGTGGAAAGAGGTCCTGGAATTTGACACTTATGCAAAGGGTAAAGGTTCAACTGTGAGCAAGATTATCAGCGGTTCTGTTTTCCCGCAGAAATACTATGGTTTTGCTGCAGTTTCAAATATAGGGAATGATGAAAACTGGACTGGCCATACCCTTGCCCAGGCCAATCTTTATGGATACGGGCGGCTGGCCTGGGATCCGGAGCTTTCCGCTGAAGAAATTACCGACGAATGGGTCCGCCTCACTTTTGGCAATGAT
Source organism: Halanaerobiales bacterium (assembly GCA_025451675.1). Lineage (GTDB taxonomy): Bacteria > Bacillota > Halanaerobiia > Halanaerobiales > DTU029 > DTU029. Next base: position 47,779 of record JANWJZ010000005.1, read on the forward strand.
CCGGAGATTATCAAGACTATCTCCAGGATTTTACTGAAGTCCTGGGAAACCTATGAAAAATATACCTCGCCCCTGGGAATTGGCTGGATGGTAAACCCTAATCATCATTACGGGCCAAATGTTGATGGTTATGAATACTCACCCTGGGGAACATACCACCGGGCAGACCATCATGGAATCGGTGTAGACCGGACAGTAAAATTTGGCACTGGTTATGCCGGACTATATTATCCAGAAAATGCCGAAAAATATGAATCGCTGGAGAAATGTCCAGAAGAGCTTTTACTCTTTTTCCACCGTGTTCCCTATACCTACCGCCTGAAATCTGGAAAGACATTGATTCAGCATATTTATGACACCCATTTTGAAGGGGTAGAAGAAGTGGAAGAGATGATCAGGGACTGGCAGAGATTAAAGGGTAAGATAGATGAAGAAGCATATCTCCATGTTATGGAGAGGTTCAACATTCAGTTAGAGCATGCAAAGGAATGGCGGGATGTAATTAATTCATATTTCTATAGAAAATCAGGTATACCTGATGAATTGAACAGAAAAATTTATTAAAACAAAATAAATAAAAGAGTAAATAGGAGGGGTTCTTAGTGAGTAAAAACAATGCAATACCAGCTTACAAAAATCCAGATTTATCTATTGATGAAAGAGTCGATGATCTGGTTAGCAGAATGACCCTGGAAGAAAAGATTAGCCAGATGCTCTATAGTTCAACTGCCATTGGTAGATTGGATATACATGAGTACAACTGGTGGAATGAATGTCTCCATGGAGTGGCCAGGGCAGGAACTGCAACAGTTTTCCCACAGGCCATCGGGATGGCAGCAACCTTTAATCCAGACAGGTTGTATGAAGTAGCTTCAGCCATTGCTGATGAAGCCAGGGCAAAATACAATTCAGCCCGGAAACATGAAGATAGGGGTATCTACAAAGGCCTTACTTTCTGGACTCCCAATATAAATATTTTCAGGGATCCCCGTTGGGGAAGGGGCCAGGAAACCTATGGAGAGGATCCCTATTTGACTGGCCGTCTGGGGGTTAGTTTTATAAAAGGCCTGCAGGGAGACCATCCAAAATATATGAAAGCTGCCGCCTGTGCCAAACATTTTGCTGTACATAGCGGTCCTGAATCCGAGAGGCATGAGTTTAATGCCGTAGTTTCCCAAAAAGATTTGCGGGAGACCTATTTGCCTGCTTTCCGTGATGCTGTAAAAGAGGCAAAGGTTGAGGCTGTAATGGGCGCCTATAACAGGACCAATGGTGAGCCATGCTGTGCCAGTAAGACCCTTATGCAGGATATTTTAAGGGATGAGTGGGGTTTTGAAGGACATTATGTATCTGATTGTGGAGCCATACAGGATTTTCATGAAAACCATAAAATAACCAGTGGCCCGGTAGAGTCCGCAGCACTGGGAGTAAACATGGGCTGTGACCTGAACTGTGGTTGGGTCTATGAACACTTAATTGAAGCTGTAAAACAGGGTCTGGTAAGCGAAGAAACCATTGACGTATCAGTAAAGAGATTATTCAGGACCAGATTTAAGCTGGGTATGTTTGATCCAGAAGATATGGTTCCCTTTAACAAGATACCCTATGAGGTAAATGATTCTGAAGAGCATCGCCGGCTGGCCCTGGAGACAGCCAGAGAATCAATAGTATTACTGAAAAATACAGATTCCTACCTGCCATTGAATAAAGATGAGATCAAGACAGTTGCGGTAATTGGGCCCAATGCTGACCGGAAGGAGTCATTACTGGGTAACTACTTTGGACTACCTTCAAAATATGTTACAGTCCTGGAGGGTATCCGGCAGGCAGTAAATGAGGGCACCAGGGTTTACTATGCTGAGGGTTGTGCCATGGGAGAAACTCCGGAATCTTTCTGGGGAAATCCGCCTACCACAGGCTTTGCCGAAGCCCTTACAGTAGCAGAACTGTCAGATGTAGTAATTATGTGCCTGGGTCTTTCCCCTGAATTGGAGGGAGAGGAGGGTGCTGTTGCTGAATCTGACGGTGGCGGTGACAAGCTTGATCTGAAGCTGCCCGGTATGCAGCTTGAATTATTACAGGCTATTTGCCAGCTTGGCAAACCAGTTGTCGTGGTTCTCTTAAATGGAAGTCCTTTGGAATTAAACTTCGCCGAAGAAAATGAAAATGTAAAGGCCATTGTTGAAGCCTGGTATCCAGGTGAAGAAGGCGGTACAGCCGTGGCCGATGTTATCTTTGGCAATTACAATCCGGGAGGAAGGCTGCCGATAACCTTTGTTAAGTCAACAGACCAATTGCCTCCATTCCGGGATTACAGTATGAAAAATAGAACCTATCGTTATATAGAAAGTGAGCCTCTCTATCCCTTTGGCTATGGTCTGAGTTATACTTCTTTTGAGTATTCCAACCTGGTTGTAAGCAAGGAAGAGCTTTCTACAGCAGATAATGATGATATTATTGTATCTGTAGACGTTGAAAATACCGGAGATAGGGCCGGGGATGAGGTTATACAGCTCTATATAAAAGATCTGGAGGCTTCTGTACGGGTTCCCATCTGGCAGTTAAATGGGGTAAAACGGATTCATCTGAAGCCCGGTGAAAAGACCAGGGTTGAATTTACCCTGCGGAAGAGACAGTTTGCTCTTATTGATGAGGATGGCAAAGCGGTCCTGGAGCCTGGTATATTCAGGATCTATGTTGGAGGGCAGCAACCGGATGAGAGAAGCAAGAAATTAACCGGTAAGGATGTATTATATACAGAAATCGAATACACCGGCGAAAGCATCGAGATGGAATATTAATCATATAGTAGAAAAGGGGTATATAAGTTAAAAACTGGCTTTTATACCCCTTTAACACCCTTTTATTAATTATTCTTTTCACGTTTTTTATAATTCATTACATTGACAAGTAGGGAAAGCTGAGATATAATAACTAATAAATAAAAGATACTTAAGCATTGTATAGTTAGTACATAGTCAAATTTACATAACCCTAATATATTAGTTAAATATAGCAAAAAAAAAATCAGAAAATTATCTTTAATATAGTCTTTTGTAATAAACAGAAAGTTTTAGCAAAACGGTTAGAAACCAAAGGGTTTCAATAATATCAAGAACCTTTGCAAAGGGGTGATAGTGTAAATTTATTCAAAAATAATAAAATTATAAGAATTATTATTTAAACAAAAATTTTAAAGGAGGAAGAAAATGAGAAAATTCAGCAAAGTTTTATTATTGGTATTATTAATGGCTCTCTTTGCTACCACAGCTATGGCCTATGTTTCCGACCGTTATGATTTTGGCCATGTAGATTTTGGTGGAGCGACAGTTACAGTTGTAGGTTGGTGGGATCCTCTTGAACAATTCTATGAAGGCGGAAACTATGCTGGCCGTTTAGAGGAAGCCAAAAAGTTATTTAACATAGGTGATATCGTATTCCTGCAGGTACCATGGGGTCCTGAGGGACAGGATATTTACATGAGCCGCTTCCTTGCTGGCGACTCTGATTATGACCTCTGGATGTTACCCCATGTTACTTACTTCCCAATGTGGGCTGCTGGAGCAATATACCCAGTAAGCGATGTTATTACAGATGATTATTATACCAATATGCCTTATCAGCATCAAAGAATGGCTGAAATCTTAGGCGTTGATGGTAAGAAATATACCTTCAGTGTATTCAATGGTATCAATAATAACACAGTTTTCCTGGCTTTCAATAAGACATTGTTAGAACGCGAAGGTTTGCCCGATCCATATGAATTATACGAAAACAATCAGTGGAATTGGGAAACCATGACTGAGATTGCCGTAAGGGCAACCAGAGATACTGATGGTGACGGCAGGGTTGACCAATGGGGTATGACTGTACCTAATGGTGATGACTGGATCCATGCTAATGGTGGCCAACTTGTAAGCATTATCGATGGCAAAGTTACATTTACCGGTGATTCTCCGGCTGTTGTTAATGCTTTAAGACAGATGAGAGTTTGGGAACATGAATTAAAGGTTATGGGAGGAACCTGGGAGAAACGTGAATTCTTCAATGGACAGATTGCCTTTGCTAATATGCCCAGCTGGCAGATTGGTCAGTTGAAAGAGAGCATGGAAGACGCATATGGTGTTGTACCATTACCAATAGGACCTGATGCAACAGATTATCACTATCCATCTGACAACGTAGACAGCCTTTATATCCCGGCTAACGCAGCTGATCCAAAAGCTTTAATAGCTCTTGATAACTTCCTCTGGCGTGTTGAAGAGTTTGAACAAGGTCAGCAGGAAGGCTTCTTGAACCAGGCTCCAGACAGAATTGCTTATTCCATACTGCAGAAAGGTGTAAGGAACTGGACTGGTGAGGCAACATACTTTGCCTGGGTAATTGGAACATATTATCAGAGCATCTACGGTGAAGCCTATAACGCTATCATGAGCGGCGAGAAAACACCTGCTGCAGCTATGGCAGAAATTAAGCCACAGGCTCAGGCTATGCTTGATGATGCATTAGGCCAATAATAACAAAATAATAACAACCATGATGATTACTGATTAATATCAGTTAAAAGCCTCAGAGATAGGGGTTCAGAAATAAAGAACAAAAATTCTTTCTCTGAACCCCTTTATACTTCAACACTGTTCGTGTTTTTTTATTTTATTTAGTGTTATATAAAGTATTATGTACTCATTTGTATTGATAATGATATATTTTTTGTATGCTAATTCATTCAGGGAGGTATGGATTAACCTGGATTTTATTGTAAGGAGGTAATGTATCTTGCATAAAGTAAAAATGGGGCCGAGAATAATTTTTTTAATTTTACTCCTCATCTTTTCTGTACCAATATTTGCAGAAATAGATATGACAAATTTTATAGTTCCCTATAAAAGCTATACCTTTGATTACTGGGATGAACCTATGCCTGCCCCACAGCCATTTTTGCCAGATAAAATTATTAATCTTTCCAGTATAGGTGTAGAAGGGTTCAGCAGTCCCAGGGATATTTATGTCAGCAAAAGAAATAATATTTATGTTGTTGATTCCAATAGTGGCAAAATTATTTCTTTTGACCAGGATTGGAATCTTCTAAATATTATTGATGGTTTTGAAAATGAGGGACAAATAGATAAATTATCATCACCATCGGGTATTTTTGTTGATCATGAGGAGAATGTTTACGTAGCTGATACTGGAAACAAGAGGGTTGTTCATTTAAGTCCGGAAGGAGAACTGGTAAAGATAATCGGTTATCCGGAACCGGAAGTAGATGGAATTTTGCCCGATAATTTTGATTATAAACCAATAAAAGTAGCAGCAGATAGATCAGGGCGTCTTTATGTTCTATCTGAAGATACATATGAAGGAATCCTGCAATTTGACAGGATGGGACAATTTCAAGGTTTCATAGGTGCTCCAAGGGTTAAGCCCAGTCTATGGGATCGTTTCTGGAAATGGTTTGCCACTGAAGAACAGCGGGATAGACGTGCTTATTTTTTGCCTACGGAATATAGTAATATTGATATTGATGAACGCGGTTTTATCTATGCTACTATTCCCAGTGGTGACAGGGTTGAAGATGAGGCAGTAAGAAAGCTGAATCCCAGTGGTGAAGATGTGCTACGAAGAAATGGATTTCATAATCCGGTTGGAGACATCGATTATCCAACTATCTGGGAAGATGCCAATATAACCGGTCCTTCAGTTTTCGTAGATATTGCGGTACAGGATTATGATATTTACAATGTTCTGGACCGTAACCGGGGACGGGTTTTTACCTATGATAATAACGGTTATTTACTCTATACTTTTGGCTATAGGCTCGAAAAATATGGTGCCCTGGTTAGCCCGGTTGCAATAGATACTCTTGATAAAAATATACTTATTCTGGATAATAGAAAGAATTCTATTGTTGTTTACAGGCCAACAGATTATGCTGTCAGTATATTAGCTGCTATTGAATATCACTATAAAGGTAACTATGATAAATCTACAGAAATGTGGGAAAAAGTTCTGAAATATAATGCCAACAATGACCTGGCTTATACTGGCCTCGGCAGGGCGGCAATGAGACTTGATGATTTTGCTACTGCCATGGAATATTTCAAATTGGGTAATAATCGTAGAGACTATTCTGATGCCCTTTCTTATTATAGAAAAGAGGTTATCGGTCGGAACTTCAATAAGATAATGGCTGGTTTACTTTTGTTAATCATACTGGTAATAGTCCTTAAAAAATTAAGGCAGAAGGGAGTTTTTGCCAGACTAATTGCCAAAACCAGATGGCAGGAAAAACCCATACTGGTTAAACTTAAATCTGTATACGATAGTGTAAGGTATTCCAGGCATCTCATTTACCATCCTTTTGACGGGTTCTGGGATTTAAAGCATGAGAAAAGAGGTAACGTACCGGCAGCCACTGTTTTACTTATACTGGTTTGCCTGACTTATGTTTTTATCCGTCAATATACTGGCTTTATTTACAATCCCTATGATTTAACAGAATTAAACATTGTGTCAGAATTCTTGAGTATTCTGGTACCATTCCTCTTATGGTGTGTAGTTAACTGGTCCCTGACCACTTTAGTAGAAGGAAAAGGTACTTTCAGGGATATCTATATTGCATCTGCTTATGCTTTGACTCCGATAATTTTAATCAATATACCCCTGACTATTGTTAGTAATTTTATGACTATAGAAGAAAGTGCCTTCTATAACTTTTTCTTCCTTGCAGCTATATTCTGGGCCGGATTTCTTGTCTATTTTGGTATTATGGTTACCCACCGGTTTGAGGGAGGCAAAAACTTTTTGACAGTAGTCCTGACTATAGCAGGTATGCTCTTTGTTATATTTATTAGTATACTGTTCTTTAATCTGGCCGAACAGTTCTATACTTTCGTAAGAGAAATATATCTGGAAGTAGTTTACAGACTATAAATTTACCCGACTAAAGAAAGGAAGGTGTCAATGTTGCTCTCTAGCAGATTTTCCAGAAACCTTTTAATACTCTTAATTGCAATATTCTGCAGCTGGGCAGCCCTTGCTCAAATTAGCGGTTTTGAAAAGATAGCAGAAAACGAATACTTAATTTTATATATAAACAACCAGACGACTGAGATAGCAGTTGAAGAAAAATCTTCAGGTGAAATATGGTACTCAAATCCCCCTGACCGGAATACAGGGGGAGCCAGGGGAATCGCAAGAAATTTACTGAACTCCCAGTTAAAAATCATCTATTATGACCTTGGAGATAGAATGTATGAAATGAATACATATGGAGATGCAATACTTAATGAGCAATATACCATTACACCCCTGGAAAATGGTGTGCGTGTAGACTATATATTTGGTAAAGAGTGGAAAGACGAAGATTATGTTGCCCGTATAATTGAAAAAGAAAAGTTTGAAAATGAAGTGCTGGCCAATCTGCCCAGATCAGAACGTGATTTTCTGCTTGACCAATACTTTTTGATCAATATGGTTGAACGTGCAGAAGGAGAGGAATTATTAAGCATATACGGGATTAATACTGAAGAGGTTTTCCGGAATTACAAAATAGAATTCCTCAATGCGAAATTGACAGAACGGGATCAGCGGATTATGATCCAGAATATCCTGAAAGAAATAGTCGAGGGAAGAGGATATGCCAGTATTAATGGCATTAAACATGAGGACCTGGTTCCCTTGATCAATAATCCTGTTTATGTACAGAGACATGACATTATACCATGGGATGTGGAATATATTATTGATGCTTTCAAGGAGGCCGGTTATCATCCGGAAATGGTCCAGGAAGACCATTCCAGGTTTAACTATGAAATACCGCATCCAAATGTAAGGAAATTTGAAGCGGCAATAGAATATATCCTGGATGAAGAAGATCTGGTTGTAAGAGTACCGGGTGATAGTATTGTTTATCCGGTGGATGTTATAGACCATGCTACCGGGAACCGGATAACCTTGCCCCTGACAACCATCGAGGTTTTACCCTATTTTGAAGCAGCCAATGCAGAAAAAGAAGGATATATATTTATACCTGATGGTAGTGGAGCCCTTATAAATTTAAACAATAATAAAACAAACCTGGTACCCTACAGGAAACAGATTTATGGAATAGACTTTTCTGTACAGCCCATCAGGGAATTGCAACCCTTCCTCAATGAACAGATTTATCTTCCTGTTTATGGTATGAAACAGAATGAGAAGGGCTTTCTGGCCATAGTGGAAGAGGGGGATGCTATTGGTAGTATAAATGCGGAAATTTCCGGGATGAGGGATTCTTACAATAAAGTTTATACAAGTTTCGAAATAATTCCCAAGGCCTCTGTTGATCTGGCTGCAACAGACAATTTAAGAGCAGAAACTACCCTCCACAGACTGGCTATAAACATGTACCAGGCCAGAAATTATAAAGGTGATATTAAAATCCGTTATAAATTATTAAAGGGAGAAGAAGCAGAATACACAGGAATGGCCCGGATTTACCAGGAATACCTGGTAGAAAAATATAACTTAACAAAGATTGAGGATACAGGGAAAGTTCCCTTCTTTTTGGAGTTGATAGGTGCAATCGATAAAGAGATGCCGGTTATGGGTGTGCCCCGTAATGTTACAGTGCCATTAACCACTTATAAAGAGGCCAATATTATTATTAATGAACTACTGGAAAAAGGTGTGGAGGATCTGGTCATAAAATATACCGGCTGGACAAAAGGCGGTATAAGGCATGTTTATCCTGATAAAGTAAGACTGGATAAGAAGTTGGGTAACAGAGAAGATTTTGACACTTTACTTAATACTGTTAAAGAAAATGATCTAAAGCTCTTTCCTGATATAGCTTTTCTGAATATATATCGAGATAAAATATTAGACGGATTTGTTGGCTATCGTGACTCAGCCAGATTTTTAAGCCGGAGGAGAGCTTATATCTTTGACGAATTTAATCCTTCCAATCATCAACCCGGCGAAAAACAGAAGGATATCCTTTCTACCAGCCGATTGGAGAAATTGGTTGATGAGTTCTTAAAGTCTTACAATAAGTTTGATTTGTCCGGATTATCTCTCCGCTACATGGGAGAGCAGGTGAATTCCGATTTCCGTGTTAATCCTGACGAATTAGTAGACAGGCAACAGGCCAAAAACCATATTGTTGCTCAACTGAAGAGGTTGTCAAGGGATTACGAGCTTATGGTAAATGGTGGAAATGCCTATTCCTTACCATATGTCAGCTATATTATTGACATGCCCCTGTATAGTGACGGTGAATCATTATTTGATAAAGGTGTACCGTTCTTCCAGATGGTTTTACATGGTTATATTTACTATACGGGAGAACCAATTAACCTTGCCAATATGTCCAGATTGCATTGCCTGAAATTAATCGAAACCGGGGCTATCCCCTATTACCGCTGGAGTTATGGGGATTCCTCTATAGTAAAGAAGAGTGATTTTGATGATCAATTCTCCATTTATTATAAAGATCATCTGGATGAGGCAATTGAATTTTATGAAAGTTATAGTTCTGTTATGAGCGGCTTAAAGTCACAGAGGATAACTGGACACAGGCAACTGGCTTTTAGAGTATATGAAACTGTCTATGAAAATGGTGACAGGATTATAGTTAATTATAATCAGGATCAGGTAGAGGTAGACGGCTATATAATCCCGGGTGAAGATTACAGATTAATTAAAGGGGAGAGATGAAATTGAAAAAGAAATTTAGAATTACTGTAGAGAATAGAAAAAAAATAGGCGGTTACTTTTTTACCCTTCCCTTTACTCTTGGTTTTCTATTCCTGTTCCTGTATCCCTTTCTTCAAACTGTTATGTTCAGTTTCAATAAATTAAATCTGGGAAGGGAAGGATATAGCCTCGAATTTGTAGGCATTGCTAACTATAAATACGCGCTTCTTGAAAATACCGAATTTGTTGAAACACTGGTAGAAACGGTTCTTTCCATGTTGGCTGAGTTGCCGGTCATCCTTGCTTTCAGTTTATTTGCAGCAATTATACTGAATCAGAATTTCAAGGGTAGAACACTGGCCAGGGTTATCTTTTTCCTGCCAGTGATCTATGGGGCCGGTGTTGTATTGAAAATGGAACAGACAGACTATGTAACAGAGTTAATGAGACATAGTGATACTCTCTTTATGTTCAGTGGAGATGCCTTGCGGAACCTGTTAACACAGATGAGGGTTATCCCTGATTGGATGGTAAATTATGTTATGAATGCAGTAGAAAATATCCCGACTATTATCCGTTCATCAGGAATACAGATATTGGTTTTCCTTGCCGGATTGCAGTCAATCTCACCGGAAGTATATGAAGCGGCAAAAGTTGAAGGGGCAACTGCCTGGGAGTCATTCTGGCTAATTACTTTCCCCATGATCAGTCCCCTGATTATAACAAATACCGTTTACACTATAGTAGATTCCTTAACATCAGCAACAAACCCATTGGTAGATCAGATAAAAAATGCAACCTTTTCTGGCAGGGGATATGGCGCAAGTACCGCTATGTCGACGATATATTTCCTCGTAATAGCTATACTTCTTGGCATAGTATTTAAGTTGATAAATAAATATGTTGTCTATACAGATTAAGAGGAAATGAGCGGCCAACGGATAAAGTTCTAAACAGAGGGGGTTTAAAATGGAAATTGCTGTTAAAGAAAATAATACTAAAAAAGGCTTTTTAAATAAAGTATTTTCCAGAAAAACAATCTATAGTTTTCTACGGGCAGTATTACTTTTAGGTATCTCTTATATAATCTTATTGCCTTTATTATCCAAGATTTCGGGATCTTTTATGTCTGTAAGGGATCTCTATGACCAGACCGTGAAGTGGATTCCCAGAAATTTTACCTTTGAACATTATGAAATGGTCTGGCGGAACATGAACTATCCGACAGCCTTTAAAAACACATTCTTACTGACTTTAACTGTCAGTATATTACAACTGGCGTCCTGTACAGTGATTGGTTATGGTTTAGCCAGATTTGATTTCAAGGGAAGAAATCTAATCTTTGCTCTGGTTATTATGACCCTGGTTGTACCACCCCAGATGATTCTGACTCCTTTATATTTAAATTTTCGTTATTTCGATTTATTAGGCATTCTGCCTAAGCCTTTAAACTTAATTGGTTCTTACTGGCCTTTTGTCCTGACTTCTATAACAGGAAATGGCTTAAAAAATGGTCTCTTTATCTATATCATGAGGCAATTTTTCAAGGGCATGCCTAAAGAATTGGAAGAAGCAGCCTATATCGATGGAGCTGGCCTTTTCCGTACTTTTCTCTATGTTATGTTACCAGGTGCAGTTCCAGCACTGGTAATAGTATTCCTCTTTGCTTTTGTCTGGCAGTGGAATGATTATATCTTCATTACGCTTTTCATGGGTGGCGGCGGAATGTTTTTACCACAGGTACTTGAACTGCTGGCTCCCAAAGTTATCAGTGAGGTTACCGGTGGTACCGCTGCAACAAAATTGCAGGGAGATCAATATGAGTCTCTGATAAATAATACAGGTATGCTTCTGGTCATAGCACCATTATTGATACTTTATGCTTTCATGCAGAAATACTTCATTGAGAGTGTTGCCAGAAGCGGTATCGTAGGCTAATCTTTTTATCATGAAAAAGGCTCTAAAAAAAAAGCAAGGAGTTGAAAAGGTGGATGAATAAGAATAATGCGGATAGGATTAGCTGGAATATTGCAATCTTAATGCTGCTTACACTCTTTCTTTCCTTAAATATCCAAGTATATGCAGCACTGGATGATATCAGTTCCCTTGAATATGAAATATATGTTGATTATGAAACATACTTGAACCAATATGAGGGTTTTTATCGTCCAGATAGGGAAATTGTTATTCCAGCTATTGATTATAGCAGAACAGATACAGAAGTAGAGATTATTGATAATTTAGCAGGATATAATGGGAAAGCCCTTAAAACTCCTGAATCTGGTTTTGTGGAATGGGAGTTTTATGTGGAAGATGCGGGATTTTATAATATTTCCCTTGAATATTATCCACTGGAAGGTATGGGTTCCAAAATAAGCAGGAGCTTATATATTAATGGAGAAATACCTTTTGGTGATGCCAGATATTTAGAGTTCCATCGGATCTGGAAAGATGCTGGGGAGATCAGAAAAGACAACAGGGGTAATGAAATTGCTCCATCACAGGTAGAGGCTCCTGAATGGATAGAGGTAAACCTGGTAGACAGCCTGGGTTATTATAACGAACCTTATCTCTTCTATTTTCAGGAGGGTATAAACACAATTGCCATTGAAGGTAAGAAAGAACCAATGGCGATTGGAAAAATAAAAATATATCAGGCAAAAGAGAGCCCGAGCTATGCTGATAAGCTCCTTGAATATGAGAAGATGGGCTATAAAAAGACAGAAGGTGTTTTCGTCAAGGTACAGGCTGAAAATGTAAAACTTAAGTCAAGCTCTACCATTTACCCAATCTATGATTTATCAGATCCATTACTGGAACCATATCACCATGCCCAGATAAGATTAAATGTTATCGGTGGAAACCGCTGGCAGGAACCCGGCGATTGGGCAGAATGGGAGATAGAAGTACCGGAAGATGGCTTATATGTACTGGGTTTTAAAGCCAAGCAGAACCTGATAAGAGGAATTTACACTAGCAGGCGCCTTTATATAGATGGTGAAGTTCCTTTTAAAGAAGCTGAAAATATAGAGTTTAATTTCAGCAATGATTATGAGATGATAATACCCGGCAATGAAGAAGGTGAACCCTACTACTTCTATTTGAGCAAGGGAAAACACACCATCCGGTTGGAAGTAGTTCTGGGCAGGATGGCCAATATTATCAGAAAGACAGAGAATAATCTCTACGAGTTGAATAATATTTTCAGGCAGATTATAATGATTACTTCTGCTACACCAGATAGGCTCAGGGATTACCGCCTGCAGGAAAGAATACCACACGTAATAGAAAATCTGAAGGAAAAAGCCCTGGAACTGAAGGATATTGCCGATGAACTGGCATTAAATACAGGGGAATTAGGCGGGCAGGTGGCCCAGATGCATGCCATTTCCAGGCAGTTACTGCATATGGCAGAGAATCCCAGAACAATACACAGGAGAATTCAGCCCTTCAGGGATTATCTGGGTAACCTGGGTAACTGGCTTATGGATGTTTCGAAACAGCCTTTAACTCTTGATTATCTGGTAGTGGCTTCTCCAGATGTTGAGATGCCGAGGGTTAAACCTAATTTCTTCGAGACAGCAAAACATGAAGTCAAGAAATATATTGCCTCCTATTTTGTCAATTATGATATGATTGGCGATGTATATGAAGAAGACTCTGATAAGAAACCCTTAAAAGTCTGGATTGCTCAGGGTTTTGACCAGGCCCAGATCTTAAAGAGGATGATTGAGGACGATTTTACACCGAAGACAGGTATCTATGTAAACCTGGAATTGGTTCAGCTGGGTAACCTTTTACCGGCTACACTGGCTGGAATCGGACCGGATGTGGCCCTGGGTATGCAGTCTTTTGACCCGATAAACTTTGCTATCCGTAATGCAGTGGTTGATTTGACCCAATTCCCTGATTTTGAAGAGGTAAAGAAACGCTTCCATGAAAGTGCCTTTGTACCCTTTACTTTCCGGGATAGTGTCTATGCCCTGCCGCAGCAACAGGTATTTGCCATGATGTTCTACAGGAAAGATATCCTGCATGAACTGGGTCTTGGTATACCTGATACCTGGGATGAGGTATTTGAACTTATACCGGAATTACAGAAAAATAATATGAATTTTGGTTTACCGGTAAATGACCTGAATGCCAGAAGGGCAGTAGCCCCTGGAATCGGTATGTCTACACCTCAGGGCAGTTTGTCAGCTTTCCCTGGTGTTATGCCATTCCTTACCTTCCTCTACCAGAGGGGAGGCAGCCTCTACCTGCCTGACGGGGTGAAGACAGATCTAAATAATGAAATAGCTGTAGAAGCCTTCAGGCTGTGGACTGACCTTTATGAATTATATAAGATACCTTTACAGTATAACCCGCAGAACCGTTTCAGGACCGGTGAAACACCAATTGTAATAGATAACTATCCCTTCTATAATATCTTACAGGTCTTTGCACCTGAAATAAGGGGTAAATGGGGCTTTACACTGGTGCCGGGAACTCTGAGAGAAGATGGTACGATTGACCGTACCATTCCGGCAGGAGCCATGGCCCAGGGGGTTGGTTCAGCAGATATGATAATGGCCGCTTCCGATAAGAAAGAAGAGGCCTGGGAGTTCCTGAAATGGTGGACCAGTACTGAAGTCCAGGCCAGATACGGCCGTGAACTGGAGAGTGCAATGGGAGTTGCGGCCCGCCATCCAACCGCCAATATGGAAGCCAATAAACTCCTGCCCTGGACTGTAGAGGAGATCAATGAGATTCAGAAGCAATGGCAATATGTTAAAGGGATACCGGAAGTACCTGGCGGATACATGACCGGCCGTCACCTGGATAATGCTTTCAGAAAGGTATACAACGAACAGGAAGATGCCCGGGAGACCTTATTAGATTATGTAAGAAAGATAGATGAAGAGTTAGAGATAAAACGGGATGAGTTTGGTCTTGAAACAGAAGTAGATGTAATATTGGAAAAGGCAAAAGAGAATCCTGAACTATATATCTGGTGGGAATAAAAGAGGAATGGAGGGAAAATTATGGACACACAAATAACTGTTGAAAACCAGGGCTTAATGTATAACCTGAGACATAGATTTACCAGATTAGGAAGGGATATTGCCAGGAATAAGACCTCCTATCTATTCCTGGCTCCCTATGCCATAATATTTATCACCTTTACTGTATTACCGGTTTTGGTTTCTATAATCCTGAGTTTTACACATTATAATATGCTGGAAAAACCCGTCTGGATAGGATGGCAAAACTATCTCAAGCTATTCCTTTCCGATGATGTTTTCTTAATTGCGGTAAAGAATACATTTGTCTTTGCTGCGATAACTGGTCCGGTGGGGTATCTGGCCTGTCTGTTTTTTGCCTGGATGGTTAATGAGTTCAAACCAAAGATCAGGGCTTTCTTTACCCTGCTCTTTTATGCACCATCCATCTCAGGTAATGCCTTCCTGGTCTGGCAGATAATTTTTGATGCAGACCAGTATGGATACCTTAATGGGCTGCTCATGAGCCTGGGCCTCAGGGATGATCCCATCGCCTGGCTCTATGATCCCAGATTTATTCTACCTATCTGTATTATTGTTACTCTATGGATGAGTTTGGGAACCAGTTTCCTGGTTTTCATTGCTGGTTTACAGAATATAGACCCCAGTTTATATGAAGCGGGAGCCATTGACGGTGTACGTAACAGGTGGCAGGAATTATGGTATATAACTTTACCAAGTATGAAACCACAGTTGATGTTTGGCGCTATCATGTCTATTACCTCGTCTTTTGCTGCCAGTGCACAGATAATCCCTCTGGCTGGTTTTCCAAGTGTGGATTACGCAGCCAGAACTGTTGTCAGCCATCTCCTGGATTATGGTAGTGTCCGTTTTGAAATGGGTTATGCCTGTGCCATTGCAACTGTATTATTCCTGGCCATGGTTATTACGCAGAAAATAGTACAAAGGCTTCTTAGCAAGGTAGGTGAATAAATATGAAGATTGATTTTAGCATTAGAAGAATGAAAATTAGCCGTTCCGCCGGCGGAGATATATTCCTGCTGTTTGTACTTATAACTACCGGCCTTTTCATGGCAATACCGCTGGTTTATACTATAACCGGTGCTTTTAAGCCAATGAACGAGATATTCCTCTATCCGCCAAGGATATTGGTACGTAATCCGACCCTGGATAACTTTAAGGACCTATTCATCCTGATGAGCGAGACCTGGATTCCCATCACCAGATATCTGGCAAACTCATTACTGATAGTAGTACTGGGAACCGGGGGGCACGTGATAATTTCTTCAATGGGTGCCTATGTGGTCTGTAAGCACCAATTCCCTGGTAAGAGGTTTTTCTCAGAAATGGTAGTATTATCTTTGATGTTTGCTGCTGAAGTTACTGCAATACCTAATTTCCTGATCATGAGCAAGTTGGGCTGGATCAATACACTGAAATCCATAATTGTTCCTGCATGGGGATATAGTTTAGGTTTCTACCTGATGAGCAGGTTCATGACCCAGATACCGGATGTCTTGCTGGAGGCAGCAAAATTAGACGGGGCCAGTGAGTTCCGTATCTTCTGGACAATAGTAATGCCAAGTGTTAAACCAGCCTGGTTAACATTGATGATCCTGTCTTTCCAGCAGCTCTGGAGAGACCAGGGTGGACGTTTCATCTATAAGGAAGTATTAAAACCATTACCCTATGCATTGCAACAGATGGCTTCTGGTGGTCTTGCCAGACAAGGAGTTGCTGCAGTGGTTGGTTTAATAATGATGATTATACCAATTATACTGTTCGTCTTTAATCAGTCCAAGATTGTAGAAACCATGACTACATCAGGTATAGATTAATATCCAATAATGTTATGATAGGGGAAAACATAGCCAGATATTATAGCGCTTATATTCTGCAAGACATGTTTTCCCCTTTTGTATAATTACCTGGAGATAAATATAAAAATTCCGGGTAAAAATATATTAATATATAACAGGAGGTTGAAACAATGAAAGAAGTTATTTCACTGGCAGAGAAGTATAAAGATTATTTCAAGATTGGAGCAGCAATTAACCCACATGTTTTGAATACCAGCAGGGAACTGATTAAAAAACACTTTAATAGTATAACTGCTGAAAACGAAATGAAACCAATCTCATTAAACAGGGAAAAAGGAAAATTCGCCTTTGAAGTGGCGGATGCAATGATAAACTTTGCTAAAGAGAATAATATGGTAGTCAGGGGACATACCCTGGTGTGGCATAATCAAACTCCAGATCACCTATTTCTTGATGAGGACGGTTCCTTTGTCAGTAAGGAGGTCCTGGAAGAGCGTTTAAGAGAATATACCAGGACTGTTTTTGAGCATTTCAATAAAGATGTCTATTGCTGGGATGTTGTAAATGAAGCAGTGGCAGATAAAGGGGATGAGATATTACGCAAGACTAAATGGCTGGAGATAATGGGAGAAGATTATCTGGATATTGCCTTTAAAATTGCCAGAGAACTGGATCCAGATGTAAAGTTATTTTACAATGACTATGATGCTGTAGTCCCTCATAAAAGAGATAAGATTTATACTCTATTAAAAGGCATGCTAGACAGGGGTGTTCCTGTTGATGGAATGGGAATACAGGGTCACTGGAATATCCGGGATTTTAAGCTGGATGATATCAAGGCGGCCATAGATAAATATGCCTCCCTTGGCCTGGAAATTCATGTTACAGAATTAGATGTTTCTGTATATGGCAGGGATGAGTTGGATAAAATTTTAGCAACACCTACTGAAGAGATGCTGGAAAGACAGGCAGAATTTTATGGAGATATCTTTGCTATTTTCAGGGAATATAAAGATGTGGTTAAAAGCGTAACCTTCTGGGGAGTTGCGGATGATTATTCCTGGCTGGATTATTTCCGGGTCAGAAGAAAAAATTGGCCGCTCTTATTTGATGAAAATCATCAACCCAAGGAAGCTTACTGGAGAGTAATAGACTTCTAAGATAAACAGCAATAAGATTTAGCAGGAAAGGTTGGAAAAATATATCAGTTATATTTATCCAACCTTTTTGCTCTCTATCTATTCTACTTTTTTACTATAATTTTTTTGGAATATGAAGGACTTTAAATAAAATTGGCGAATATAATTCATGGAATATTATGACTAAAATTAAATTAAATTAAAGAATTATTTAAAAATTTAATCTGCTTAGCGGATCAAGAGAAAGGGTGTACTGGATGTTATTGAAGCATAGAGTTTTTTACCCTTTAATGGTTGTGCTTTTAGTTTTTTCACTAACTGCCTGTGATTTTTTTAAGCCTATTGAGCCAGAAGTTGTTGAACCATTACCTCCTGAGGCAATTCCTTCTTTACATAAGGCGTATGAGGGGTACTTCAATATAGGCGTTGCAGTTAATGCTGGAACAATGAATACCCACAATGATTTAATTGAAAAACATTTTAGCAGTATTACTGCTGAGAATGAGATGAAACCGGATCACATCCTGAGATATATTTCTGGCAATGAACTGGTCCTGGACTTTACAAGAGGCGATAGAATTGTTAATTATGCCTTACAGAATGGCAAGAAAGTAAGGGGCCATGTACTGGTCTGGCATTCCCAGACACCGGATTGGTTTTTTAAAGATGAGAATGACCAACTTCTCTCACAAGAAAAGATACAGGAGAGAATGGCGGAGTACATTACTAAAGTTGTAACACATTATAAAGGTAAAATTGATGCCTGGGATGTAGTCAATGAGGCTATTACTGATAGTAATGATCCTGACCATATCTACAGACACAAAGACTATGATAAAAAAAATGGTAGTCTGTGGAATGAGATTTTTGCCGGAAGTGAAATAGACTATATTGCAGCTGCTTTCAGGGCTGCTCATGAAGCAGATCCAGAGGCAAAGCTGTATTATAATGATTATAATGCAGTAGCTCCGGAAAAAAGGGAAAAAATTATGAAAATGATCAGGCAGCTTAAAGATGAAGATGTTCCGATTCACGGAATCGGTATTCAGGCCCACTGGCTTTTTAACTGGCCTTCTGCCGGGGATATAGAAGATGCCATAGTTGAATATAGTAAAATGGGTTTAGATGTACAGATTACGGAATTGGATATCAGGATAGATGGCGATATGGAGAAAAAGATTACCCTGTCAAGGAAGGATAAGGAGAGGCAGGCTGATAGGTATAAGGAAGTCTTTGAAATTTTCATAAAACATAGTGATAAAATCAGCTCAGTGACCTTCTGGGGGATAACAGATGATAATTCCTGGATATCTCAGGAACCATTGATTTTCGACAGGAATAAAAATCCGAAACCAGCCTTCTGGGCCATTTTAGATGCCCTGGGGAAATAAAGCAGGCCTAATTAAGATATTAGTGTATTTTCATGAATATTAATGTAATTAACATAATAAGAGAGGGGATAAGTAATGAGAAAAAGAAGGGTTTTGTTGTTTGCATTAGTGTTATCTTTGTTGCTAAGCCTTAACCTGGCTGTTTTTGCTGAAGAAGAGATACCGTCTCTATGGGAGGCCTATAGCGATTACTTTCTTATTGGTACTGCTGTTAACTCCCGTACCCTGAACACACATAGGGATCTCATTGTAAAGCATTTTAATAGTATTACAGCTGAAAATGAGATGAAGTTTGATGCTTTACAACCAACTGAAGGTATATTTAATTTTTACAGGGCAGACCAGATGATAGAATTTGCAAAAGAAAATAATATACAGGTCAGGGGTCATGTGCTTGTCTGGCATTCCCAGACACCTTCCTGGGTTTTCAGATTTGCTGGCCAACCGGCTACAAAGGAATTGCTTCTGGAGCGGATGAGAAATCATATCTCTACAGTAGTCGGTCGTTACAAAGGCCAGATTTATGCCTGGGACGTTGTTAATGAGGCCATTTCTGATGGACCGGAAATTTACAGGGATAGCCCCTGGTATAATATTATCGGCAAGGAATTTATAGCTGAAGCCTTCAGGGCTGCTCATGAAGCTGATCCAGATGCCAAGTTATTTTATAACGATTATAATGCAGTGGAACCGGCAAAAATGCAGAAAATCTATAATATGCTGAAAGAGTTAATTGAAGAAGGTGTACCCATTCATGGAGTTGGGATACAGGGCCACTGGAGTATAGAACATCCGGATTTACTGCAAATCATGCGGGCGATAGAGAAATATGCCTCTCTCGGTCTGGAGATTCATATTACAGAGCTGGATCTGTCAGTCTTTGCCTGGGATGACCATCGGAAATTAGCAGAACCAACACCGGAGATGATTGAAAAACAGGCTCTCCGCTATAAAAACCTTTTCAATATCTTTAAGAGATATTCAGATCATATCACCTCTGTTACTTTATGGGGTGTTGCAGATGATAGTACCTGGAAGGATAATTATCCTGTACAGGGAAGGAAAGACTGGCCATTGCTCTTTGATGTAAACCACCAGCCTAAGGAAGCTTTCTGGGCGGTTATTGAAGCCAGTAAATAGAGAATGAATAAGGGGTGTATGCTAGCTGTAATGGGCAGAAAGCTGTAAACAGGCTGATTTTGACTGGTTTGAATATCAGGGTCAGGATTATCAGTAAAATCAGGGTTTAATATAACAAATATCAGGTTAAGGAGGTGGGGAGATAGATAAAAAAGCCTGTAAAAAAATTGTTATATTAAACCTGTAATCTATATATAAAAAATTAGGGGGTATAAATAATAAAATGAAAAAGCATTTATTAATCAGCATTCTCTTACTGGTTTTGTTTACAGTACCTGCTTTAGCTACAGTACCGGTAACTATTGGCGGCTCTTTGTTTACTGAAGTCAGATATACTCCAGAAAATCTCTGGCGTGGTGGTACTGGTCTGAGTTTCTGGTCTGTTCTGGAGACTGATCAGGCGAAGGTAAATCTGGATATTACCTGGACCAATGATTTTGGTGATGGAGCTGGCTTTGTCTGGTTCCATACCAAAGATAAACAAACATTTAATTTTACTGTAAACGAAGTTACAGTTACAGTTGATGCACCTCTGTTGAACTCAAACAAAACAAACGCTCGTGTTATTATGGGTGATTTGGGAATAAATTACTCCAAGTGGATTGGAACTTTGACAAGTGACCACTGGAGAGGTAATGACCTTAATGTTGGAAACAATCATAGCAGAGGTATAGCCGTAGAAAATCTTAAAGTAGATCCAGGTGTAGATTATATTGATCCGATCACCCTGGGTGCCTTCCATGCCTGGTTCAATGAGAATGAGGTGTTCTATGGTGTCTATGCAGATACCATGATTGATAATTTTGGTACAACCCTTGCTGCCATGAGATATAATAATCGTCCTACTATTTTAAATGAAGAAGGAAAATATGAATATGGCGAATCCGATGAATATGAAAATGGTATAGAACTACTCATATCCGGTCCGGTTTTAGATGATGTTTTCATGGATTTAACTACAGTTTATTGGACAAGAATGAATGCTGATAAAGAAGAATTCTCAGCTCTCTTTAACCGTGTCCAACTGGATTACTACCATGACTTAATTGGAGAAGTTTTCTTTGAAGCATATACAATGGGCGAAGATTTTGCACCAAGATTCTACCAGCATGACTATGATGATAATGCAACCAATGAAGTAGAAGGATATCTGGAAAGAGTAGGCAGCGGTATGAAAGCCAAAGTAGCAGTCAGCAATGAACTGGTAGATGTAGTAGATCTATCTGTAGGTACAGATCTGTATAATAAAGCAAAAGATAATATCCAGGATATCTTCTATAATGAGACCTGGATAAGGGCAGATAAAAACTATATGGATAATGAGATTACAGCCAAAGTAGCATTTAAGGGTGTATTTGATGGCAAAGCATTTCATAAATACCATGACTATAATGATATCCAATTCTTTGGTAGACTGCTGAGCCCGATTGTCAGGGAAGATCTATATAATGTAAATGGACGTGTACTTGCCAAATATTCAGATGCAGAAGATGCCGTTATTCTTGATGGTAACCTGGAAGCCAAATTAAATGATGGTTTATTTAAAGGTTTAGTGGCTTATGTAGGTGTGCAGAAGAACCTGCAGGATAGTGAAGATGAAATCAAACCATATCTGGGCCTTAACTATAGAACTCCTGGAGATATAGAAATAGGGGTAAGATATGCAGCTGATGATGTTGTATCCTTAGGATTTGACGAAATAGGCGATACTTCTGATAAAGACAAGACCTATATAAGCATCAAGAAGACTGTTGAGTTTTAAGTGATTGAATCCTGGGATCAATCGATATTTTCCATATACTCTTTATAAGGAGGAAAGATAATGAAGAGTAGAAAACTATTTATTTCCTTAATGATCCTTGCCCTGGCTGTCCTGGTTTTTACTGCCTGTGAAGTCATGGAAAAAGGTTATTATACACTCAATATTGTTGTAACGGGCGAAGGAAAAGTAGGAATAGCTGGAGAAGATTTAATCGAAGAGGGAGAAATAGTCCGAATTTATGAATATGGAAAAGTAGTACAGATTGAAGTAGAACCAGAAGAAGGTTATGAAGTAAGCTGGGCAGGACCCGATGGAGATAAGGTAGAGAAAGATGGAAATAATTACAAGGTAAGAATTATAGGGGATATGAAGATAAGCGCTAACTTTATACGTGAAGGTAGTGCAACAGATAATGCTTTATTCAATTTTGAAGAAGGTACAGAAGGCTTCAGCTGGTTAGTTGAATACGGAGGCGATGCCAGCACAGTAAATGCAAAGCTTTCAAATAGCACCGAAATAGTATATGCAGGTAAACAATCCTTAAAAATTGAGTATCATTTTAAATCTACTGAAGCAAGTAAGATAGATATATTTAAAGAAAACCTGAACTCAGAGGATTATGGTGTTTATAAATTCAGGGTCTATGTACCGGAAGAATCAGGCCTTGAATTTTTCCATGCTTTTGTCCAGACAAAAGCATGGGATTGGAATAATAAATTACCTGAAGCTATTGAGTATGATAAATGGATTGAACTAGAAGTAGATATGAGAGAGAATCCAAATAAAGGTGTACAAGAAATATACAAATTAGGTATA
>JANWJZ010000006.1 GCA_025451675.1 Halanaerobiales bacterium
AATCAAAAATGTCAAGAATTTGTCATAGTGTGGCAAAAAAATGGTGCCCCTGGCAGGAATTGAACCTGCGCACCTGGTTCCGGAGACCAGTGCTCTATCCACTGAGCTACAGGGGCATGTTATCAGCGTATTTAAATATCTGTTGCTAATCTATTGTAACAGAATAATTCAAAACTGTCAACTGTTTCACCACATAGATAGGATCAAGTTTTCTTTGGATTGCAAAAAGACTCCGCGCAGGAGTCTTTTTATCTTCCATAATTTAACTTACTGACTGAAACTAAATAGTAATTTCTACACCCAATACAGCCAGTAAAGCTGCCAGCCAGGCTGGATGGGCAGGCCAGGCAGGTGCTGTTACAAGATTACCATCCACACAGGCTTTATCCATTTCAGTATCAACCCATTCCCCGCCTGCCATAATTATATCAGGCCGTAAAGCAGGGTATGCTGTACACCTTCTGCCCTTTATTACATCTGCAGCAAGCAATACCTGGATTCCATGGCAGATTGCTGCTATTGGTTTTCCATTTTCACCGAAATATCTGACTATTGAGATCACTTCTTCATTCAATCTAATATACTCCGGTGCCCTTCCACCAGGGATTATCAGGCCATCATAATCTTCCGGTTTGATTTCTTTAAAATCTGCATTTAAAGTAAAGTTGTGGCCTCTCTTCTCACTATAGGTTTGATCACCTTCAAAATCATGTATTGCTGTCCTTACAAAATCACCTTTAGTCTTATCCGGACAAACTGCATGCACTGTGTATCCCAGCATCTGTAAGGCCTGAAAGGGGACCATTACTTCATAATCTTCAACATAGTCTCCCACCAGCATCAACAATTTCTTATCACTCACCCAGCACCACTCCTTTTATTTTTTCTATTTATTACTTTTATTATACATATTTTAGTAAAATCCTTTTTTATGGATAAATTTAACTTTCATAATCTAAAATATTTGGATAATAATATTAATGCATTATCAAATCAGAATAATGGAGGTAATTATAAGTAATGGACAGGCAAAACCAATCACAAAACCAAATGGGTATGAGTCAGTACAGGCCACAGGCACAAAATTTGGCAGGACAAAATCAAAGCGGCTCACAATATGCCCAGAACAACAATTATTATCAGGCTTCCATGCTGCAGGGTGGCGGGGTAAACCAGTATGGTGCCCAATATGTCTCAGGTAAACAGGATGAAGATATAGGACAATCCTACTATCAGGCTCAAAATAATGCAGCCATTCAGAGCCAGTATAGGGACAGCCAGTATGGCGGGGCAAATCAATATAGCGGAGCCAGCCAATATAACGCAACCAATCAATATCCCGGCCAATATACTGCCAGTGCCACCCTCAATACACTCAATAATGTCAGCAGCAATCAATTTAGCAATCAAACGCCTGGAAGCCAGTATGGCCAACAACAAATGCAGAATAATATGGCTTCTCAATATACACAATATGGCCTTTCCGGGCAGGGTGCCGGTACAAACCAGTTTAATGCCTATTACAGTTCCGGCCACAGGGACCAGGAGATAGGGCAATCCTATTACCAGGCTCAGAATAATGCGGCCATTCAGAGCCAGTACAGAGGCAGCCAGTATGGTGGAGCAAATCAATATAGTGGAGCAAGCCAATATAACGCAACCAATCAATATCCTGGTAGTGCTACCTTGAACACTCTTAACAATGTCAGCAGCAATCAATTCAGCAATCAGTCTCCAGGCCAGTATGGCCAACAAAATTTCCAGAATAACGCAACTACCCAATTTGCACAGAATAATAATTATTACCAGGCTTCTATGCTGCAGGGTGGTGGGGTAAACCAGTATGGTGCCCAATATGTCTCAGGTAAACAGGATGAAGATATAGGGCAAGCATATTACAGGCAAACCCAACAATGAAATATTCCATTAATAAAGAAGGGATAGGCAAAAACACCTATCCCTTAAGCTATTCTGTCATCATTTTTTCCCACTGGAGATAGAGCTCATTCAGCTCCTCCTGCAGTTTTTCATAATCCTGCTTCAATTCGTTCAATAATTCAATATTATTCAGATTTTCCGGATCTATCATGGCCTGTTCCAGTTCTTTGATTTCTCTCTCTCTCTCGTCTATACTTTTTTCCAGGGCAGCGATCTGATTCTGCCTTTTCCTCTCCTGGCGGGCTTCCTCCTTTAACCGGTGGTAATCTGATTGATATCCCTTCTCCTTATCATCCTTTTTCTCTGCCTCTATCTCCTGTAACAGCTCCTCTTTCTTGAATCTATAGTAATCATAATTTCCATAGTACTTAATTAACTTACCTTCTTCCAGTTCATAGATATAATCAACTACTTTATTGAGAAAATACCTGTCATGAGAAACCATCAGAACTGTCCCTGGATAAACTTTCAGGGCCTCCTCCAGTACCTCTCTGGAAGGTAGATCAAGATGGTTGGTAGGCTCATCCAGGATCAGGAAATTATAGTCACCGTTCATCAATTGGAGAAGGCGCAGGCGGCTCTTTTCACCACCACTCAGTGAACCCACTTTTTTAAATACCTCATCATCTGTAAATAAGAAGGCTGCCAGGGCATTTCTGGCCTCTTCTTCAGTCATCCGGGATTCCCGTCTTAAGGCAGTGACCAGATCATCATCTGGATTAAAGCCCTCGAATTCCTGACTATAATAACCAATCTTTACATTAGCCCCAATCCATAATGACCCCTGGTCAGCCTCCAGCTCATCAAGTATAATTTTCAGGAGAGTCGTTTTACCAGTACCATTCCTGCCAATCAGGGCTACTTTATCCTGCCAGTGGATATCCATATCCAGGTCATTCAATACCTGCCTTCCTCCGAATCCTTTACGGAGCTTCTCTATACGGAGAACTTCCCTGCCGCTTCTTTCTTTAACTTCAAACTCCAGCTGCATCTGTTTACCATCAAGTACTGGCCGCTCAAGCCGTTCCATCCTGTCCAGGGATTTTTGCATACTCTTGGCTCTCTTAAAAAATTTCTCATTATTGGACTGGTGCCCCCATTGATAAAGGCGCTTTATCGCTTCTTCCATCTGTTTTATTTTCTTTTGCTGGTTTTCATAGGCATGTCTCAGTTGCTCATAACGTCTTACCCGTTCTTCCAGATAATAGGAATAGTTGCCATGGTAGATCTCATCCCTGCCATTTTTAATTTCCACAATCCGGGTAACAACCTGATCCAGGAAATAACGGTCATGAGATATGATTATAAGAGTACCTGTATAATTTTTCAAGTACTCTTCCAGCCATTGTATAGAAGGTAAATCCAGGTGATTGGTCGGTTCATCAAGTAAAAGTAAATCCGGTTCAGTAAGGAGGAGTTTCACCAGTCCCAGGCGGGTTTTCTCCCCGCCGCTTAAATTATCTACAACCCTATTTTGCAATTCCTCTTCACTGAATCCCATTCCATAGGCCATCTGCCTGATCTTACTTTCATACTGATAGCCGCCTCTAATCTCGAACTGGTGCTGCAGATCACTATATTCCTCCATTAATCTTTCCAGACTGGCCTGCTCCCCGGTAACACTGGCTTCACTGATTTTTTTCTCCAATTGGCGGAGGCGTTCTTCAATGTCTATTAATTCCTGATAAATGGTTTTTAATTCATCCAGCAGGGTAAAACCCTGGTTAAAATCCGGCATCTGGCTTAAGTAGCCGACCTCTGTTCCCCTTTTTATATAAACAGAGCCTTCCTCAAAAGGCTCCATTCCTGCAATAATCTTAAATACTGTTGTTTTACCACAGCCATTCGGACCTATTAAACCGACCCGCTCCCCTTCATTTACAAAGAGGGAAAATTCCTTTAAAACTTCTGAAATTCCATAGTTCTTTCTAATTTTATTAAGACTGAGTACAGACATCCTGAACAACTCCTACTGAGGTATTGTATAGATAGGTTTTTCTTTATTCCGTCGATAGAGAATAAAGATATTACCGATAACCTGGACAATTTCTGCATTACAGCTTTCGGCCAATTTTACTGCTACATCCCGCACTTCCTCCAGGGAATTCTTCAACACTTTCCCCTTTACCAGTTCATGGGCAGTTAAAGCTTCTTCCATTTGATCGATAAGAGCCTGATCTATACCGCCTTTTCCCACATGTATAATGGGATTCAATTTATTGGCCTGTGCCCTCAGATAACTTCTTTGTTTTCCACTTAACATATAACTCACCACCCTATCAGCTATTCCATATATTCAAAGGACATGGGGCCGATCTGTACAGTATCCCCGTCTTTTAAATTATTTTCCTTCAGGATATCATATAAACCATGATGTTGTAAAACCCGTAGCATCCTTTTCACTGCAGCTTCATTGCTAAAATCTGTTTTTTGAATAGTTTCTTCTACAAGCCGGCCAGTTACTTCATAGAGATCGGCAGCCAGTCTCTTCACCTCTATATCTTTTTCTGCTGTAAAATCCGGTCTTATGACCACCTTTTCTTCAACAGGAGTTTCCGGTAAAGGCAGTTCATCCAGTATCTCAGCAATCCTGTAGATTAATTCTTTAATTCCCTTTTTAGTAGCCGCTGAAATAGGAAATACTTCATATCCCATTTTGTTCAACTCTGCACTGACCCTTCTTATCTCTTCTTCATCCGGCAAAAGATCTATTTTGTTTAAGGCTACTATCTGAGGCCTTTTGGCCAGTTCCTCATTGTATTGCTCCAGTTCATTATTAATCAACTTAAAATCCTCCAGAGGATCTCTACCCTCTATCCCGGAGATATCCAGGACATGTACCAGAAGCCGGGTCCTTTCCACATGTTTTAAAAAGTCAAATCCCAGGCCGACTCCCTGATGGGCACCCTCAATAAGGCCCGGTATATCTGCCATAACAAAGGACCTATAATCACCCAGATTGACAACACCCAGTACAGGTGTCAGTGTCGTAAAATGATAGGAAGCTATCTTCGGCCTTGCTTCCGAGACTACAGAGATAAGGGTTGATTTGCCTACATTGGGGAAGCCAACCAACCCGACATCGGCCAGTAATTTTAACTCCAGCCTGATTTTACGGGTTTCTCCTGGCAGGCCTTTTTCGGCAAAACGGGGCACCTGCCTGGTGGCTTTTTTAAAACGGGCATTCCCCCTGCCTCCTTTTCCTCCGCGGGCGACAATAAACTCCTGTCCCTTCTCAGTCAAATCAGCCAGGAATTCCCCTGTATCGGCATCATAAACAATAGTCCCTGGCGGCACCCTTAATATCAGGTCATTACCATTACGGCCCCGCATATTACTGCCGGAACCATTTGTACCTTTCTCTGCTTCACGGAATTTCTGGTAACGATAATCAGATAGTGTATTTAAACCCTCATCAACCTTCAGGACTACATTACCGCCATCCCCACCATCGCCCCCATCAGGGCCGCCTTTATCTATATACTTTTCACGGCGAAAACTGACAACACCATCTCCACCGTCGCCACCTTTTACCGTAAATTCAACTTCATCCAGAAACACCCGGTCACCTTCTTTCCCTATGCTATCCCATACATATATTATAAACAGTCTCAATTTCATTTATCAACTGCAGATAAATAAAAACCCTCAGTATCAGGACTGAGGGTAGAGTATTTTAATTTGCAAGGCTTTCATACTGCTCCTGGCTGTATACACTGATCTGACGGGAATTTTTACCCTTTCTTTCAAATGAAACATAACCATCTATTTTTGCGAAGAGGGTGTCATCAGAACCTCTGCCAACATTCAAGCCAGGATGAAATTTTGTTCCTCTCTGTCTTACCAGAATACTTCCAGCAGTAACAAATTGTCCGTCAAACCTTTTCACACCAAGTCGTTTAGAGTGGCTATCCCGGCCGTTTCTTGAACTACCGCCACCTTTTTTTCTGGCCATTTACTATCCACCCCCCTGTAAGTATTTTTTATCATAATAGGCCCATTTGATTTTCTTACGCCTCTATCTTTTCAATTAAAACCTTTGTATAAGGCTGGCGATGACCAGTCTTTTTGCGATAACGTTTCTTTCTACGGTATTTGAAAACAATAATTTTCTTGTGTTTACCGTGTTCAAGAACCTTACCGGTTACCTTTGCTCCCTCCAGAACCGGCTGGCCAAATCTGGCTCCATTTCCATCCACTACAGATAGAACCTGATCAAACTCTACAGTTTCACCAACCTCTGCAGGAAGTTTCTCTACTTTGATAATCATATCTTCTTCAACCCTGTATTGTTTTCCACCGGTTTTAATAATAGCATACATACAGCTACACCTCCTTACCTCGAGACTCGCCGGATGCAGGCAGTCCTACCTCTCCTGTAGATAAGGACATTTTCTATAAGCCTGTCCCGTGCGGTACTGGCAACGCAACATAAATATCTTAGCATAATAACACAGACCAGTCAAGTTCTAACCTGTATATTTTCAACTTATTTTTATAAAACGTGTTATATCTAAGTTTATAGCAGGATTACAGCAAAGAAGCGGCAGCCTTATCCAGAATCAATGTAACGTCAGGGTGTAACTGTAAAAATGAAGATGGTACCTGGGTAGTAACATGGCCATTAACTGTATCCCGGATAGCCTCTGCTTTTTTCTCTCCACTGGCCAATAATATTATTCTCTTTGCCTTCAATATAGTTCCCATGCCGACGGTTACAGCCTTTGTGGGTACCTCCTCCACTGATGAGAAAAATCTGCTATTTACTTTAATGGTCTCCTCTGTCAGGTTAACAAGGCCGGTATAGACATTTAGTTTTTCCGCAGGTTCATTAAAACCAATATGGCCATTTTCCCCTATTCCCAGCACCTGCAGGTCAATACCTCCACTGGACTCTATAGCCCTTTCATATTTTCTGCATTCCTCTTCTATATCAGCAGCCATACCGTCCGGTAAGTGAGTATTATACTCCTTAATATTTATATGCTTAAAGAAATTCTCTTTCATGAAATAATGGTAACTCTGCGCATCGTCATGGGGCAATTGATAATATTCATCCAGATTAAAAGTTATTACTTCGGAGAAATCCACTTCGCTCCGTTGATACATTTCAATTAATTCTTTATACATACCCAGTGGAGTACTTCCTGTAGCCAGTCCCAGCACGCTATCAGGCTTAAGAATAACCTGGCTGGCTACAAATAAAGCTGCCCTTTTACTCATGGATTCATAATCTTCCTCTACAATTATACGCATAATTTCACCATCTTCTTTCCTTAAATATCTAAATTATTCCTGTAAAAATTATAAACCTTTCTGCTGCCTTGTGCAAATCTTTTTTCTTTTCTAATTAATATTTTACTCTGCTCAATAAAATTTATAAATGGGTAGAATATACTCAATTAAGCATAAAGTGCATTTATCGACGCAATTAATACTTCTATATCTGTCTGAAACCATCCTTGAAAACAGCCCTTACCCTGAGCTCCCTATCCAGCAAAACTAAATCCGCTCTATTACCCTCTTTAATCCAGCCAAGTTCTTCTGCCAGGCCCAGCAGGCGGGCTGGATTATAGCTTACCATATTTATTATTTGGTATAGGGGCAGCTCACTGATTTTCCGGATATTCCGTACTGCCTGATCCAGCCTGAGGGTACTGCCGGCCAGGCTTCCATCATCCAGACGGGCTATCCCGTCCTTTACCATTACTCTCTGACCGCCCAACTCGTATTCTCCATCCTGTAAGGTAGCAGCCTGCATCTGATCAGTAACCAGGATAATCTGTCCAGGATCTTTAGCCTGTAAAACCAGTTTCAAAACAGCAGGATGAATATGGATAAAGTCGGCGATAAGCTCCACACTGATATCTGTCGTCAGGGCAGTACCGATGATGCCTGGATTGCGGTGGTGAAGCCCGGGCATGGCATTAAAGAGATGAGTTATATGGCTTATCCCTGAATCTATAGCTGCAAGCATTTCTTCATAACTGGCAGCACTATGGCCTGCTGAGCAAACTATCCCCTTATCCCTTAGAAAACTGATTAACTTACCTATTCCTTCTATCTCCGGGGCCAGGGTTACAATTTTTATGATATCAATGAATTCATTTATCAAATTAAAATCAGGTAAGACGATATTTTCCTCTGTATGGGCACCCTTATATTTTTTATTTAGAAAGGGCCCCTCCAGATGTACACCCAGAATCCTGGCCCCCCTGGAGCCGGTTACTTCTTTGCACATGTTCATTCTTACGGCCGCCAGGGACCTTTTTATATCTTCTACCGGCATGGACATGGTTGTCGGCAAAAAAGAAGTTACGCCCGACTCCAGTAAGCTTTCCTTTATTTTTGTAAGGGCCTCCTGGCTGGCATCCATGATATCAGACCCGGCTGCACCATGGACATGGATATCGATAAATCCTGGCGACAGGTAACAGGCATCATTGACTTCTATATGCTCCAGTTGACTGTCATTTACCAGGCTGTAATCCCCTTCACCCATGATTATTTTTTCAATTCTTTCTGAGAATACTATAGAGCCCTTTACAATCCGATCCCTTAATATTATATTTATGTCTTTAATCAACTTCATTTTATTAACACCTTTATATTACTTCCGCCCGGGCAAAAGTCCTGTATACATCTCGAATCCTCACCTTTACTTCCTGCCCGACCCGATTACCGGCCTCTTCTACAATAATGATATAGCCATTTATCCGGGCTATCCCCGCAGTAGTATTATTCAACTGCTTTTCTTCAATTAATACACCGTATTCTTCTCCTTCCTGGACAGGCAAGGCTAGTCTGGCCAGTTCTTTTTTGCTCCCCTTTTTTATAATATTATACTCTTCAATATGTAATTCATCATTCCCGGAAATATAAATATCCAGTCCTGTTTTCTCTTCCAGTTCTTTCAGCTTTTCTCCCCCTGTCCCGATCAATACTGCCGCTACCCTTGGGTGAGCTTCCAGGAGAATTGCCGTAAAATTTTCCTTTGCAGATAACTCTGAAATCTCACGGATTATCTTCAAAGCCATACCGCTTTCGGAGATAACCATGCCGCTCCCCTGGCAATAAGGGCATTCCCTCTGTATTAATTCAGCAAATCCTTCCTTGACTTTCTTCCTGGTCATCTCGACAAGACCCAGCTTTGTCAATCCCAATAGGGCTGTTTTGGTCTTATCTTTTTTCAACTCCTCTTCCAGGACCTCCAGAACCTTTTCCTGGTGTTCCTTCAGGGCCATATCAATAAAATCGATAATGATAATACCCCCGATGTCCCTGATCCTGAGCTGCCGGGCAATCTCTTTAGCTGCCTCCAGATTTGTCCGGAAAACTGTTTCCTGCAGATTCTTTTTTCCTGTATACTTGCCGGTATTGACATCAATACTGACCAGAGCTTCTGTTTTATCAATAATAATATAACCACCGGAGTTTAACCAGACCTTCCGGTTTAAGGCTCTGGCCAGCTCTTTCTCAATATTATAAGTAATAAAAATAGGAGTCTCCCTTTCATATAGAAAAACCCGCATCTTTAAATCCGGCGCAATCTTCTCCAGGAGATTCACGATGTATTCATAATCCTTTTCACTATCCACAACCAATTTTTCCAGATCATAGGATACATAATCCCTGACCACCTGCATGATTAAATCAGC
>JANWJZ010000007.1 GCA_025451675.1 Halanaerobiales bacterium
AAAGGTTCGACAAAATAATCCTGATTTTCTACTTATCTGGTTGAGAGAAATGAGGTGAAAGAAATCAGCTTATTCAGGAAACCATTAAGAAAGAATAGAAGATGGTTTTTCTTTCAAAGTTTGCACAGCAGGATGTTCATCTCTTTCCTGATCATAGTTTTAATCCCTACCCTGCTTATTTCCTATAATAGTTTCCGTATATCCAGTGATGTTTTGA
Source organism: Halanaerobiales bacterium (assembly GCA_025451675.1). Classification (GTDB taxonomy): domain Bacteria; phylum Bacillota; class Halanaerobiia; order Halanaerobiales; family DTU029; genus DTU029. The sequence continues at coordinate 218 of JANWJZ010000007.1, forward strand.
ATACGAATCTGGAAAATGAGTTAATGACAGCCAGGAATGTCTTTGAAAAAAGGATTATCCAGAAAGAGGTTAAACAACTGGAATCTACAGTGATAAGTAAGGCAGAGGATGAGCTTACGCGGGAAGCCATTAAGTCCAGGAATATGATTTCCCTCTTAAGTATCTTTTCCCAGAGTTTTATGAATAAGAATGAATTAAGTTTTGTAGAAATCCAGGATACTACGGGAAAGAAAATTACAGGAAGAGGGAATAGACCCTCCGGTTTTGTTCCCATTACGGAGGAAGTCTTTAAACATGTTATGAAAACCAGAATCAGTTTTAATGAGATCGGCAGTTCAGAAAACGGGATATATATCTGTACCTATCAGCCTGTTTCAGATCCAAAGGTTCAGGACCTTGTAACCGGCATGCTGGTAATGGGAAGGACACTTACTCAGGGTTACTGGATTTCCCTGGCCAGGGATTTGAATACAGAATTCCTCTTATTTGACAGAGACGGGCAGTTGATTACTTCATCTTTCCCTGAACTGGAGATGAGCCTGGAGATTGCTGAAATACACTTCAATGAAGAGGATGATGTTTTCTGGTTTGAAGATGAGATTAAGTCAAGGAGATATAAATTAATGGTTTTTCCTCTGACCAATTTTTACAACGAGGCCTTTGCCTATCTGGCCCTGGCCAAAGAGGAGACAGCCATCTATAATACAGCCCGTGGGATAATGAATTCGGTCCTTTTATATGCCATGGTAGGCTTGATAATTGCTTTATTCCTGGCTTTCTTCCTGACCAGGAGTATCAGCAAGCCAATAAAAAAATTAATAGCGGTTGTTGATACCATATCCAGAGGTGATTTAACAGAAGAGATAGAGATAAAAAGTCACGATGAGATATCCCATCTGGCTGACAGGATAAACCATATGGTTTATAGCCTGAGAAAGATTGTCAGGGAAGTCATGGAGAGTTCCAACCAGGTCAGTGCCTTTGCCCAGGAATTGGCTGCTTCCACGGAAGAGGCCAGTGCAGTTACAGAGGAGGTCACTGCAACTACTGAAAAAATTACTAATGATACTTTAGAGCAGACTGAAAGGACGAACAGGACTTCACTAATAATAACAGAAATTTCCAGCTCGATTAATGAAGTTGCCAATAGAACACAGGAAGTGGCCAGCAAATCATTAGCTGCAAGGGAATATATGGAAAAGGGACAGCAGTCGATTAAAAAACTCCTGGAAAGTATAGAAAAAATCAGTGATATTGTCCGGCAGTCCGCTAATACTGTAGCAGAATTGGACCAGCGTTCTACAGAAATAGGGCAGATAATTGAGTTGATCAGTGAAATTGCGGAACAGACGGATATGTTGGCTTTGAATGCGGCCATAGAGGCTGCCCGGGCCGGTGAACATGGGCGTGGCTTTGCTGTTGTTGCTGAAGAAGTGAGGAAGTTGGCGACCCAGTCAAATATTGCTGCAACAAATATAAGTGAGATCCTGAAAAAGATACAACTGGAAACACAGAATGCTGCCCGGATAATGAACCATGGCCTGCAGATTTTGGAGGAAGGCAACAGGACTATAGCCCATACAGAAGAGACCTTTGCTGATGTAATAGAAGCGGTAAAGGCCAGTGCAGATGCCTCTAACAGCATTGCCCTTTCTACTGAGGGGCAGAGAGAAGGAAGCGTTAAAATGATTGAGGCCATAGAGGAAATAAAAAATATCTCGGCAGGCACATCTACAGGTGCAAAGATAATCAGCCAGGCAGTCAGAGAACTCCTGGGAGTCATAGAGGGTGTATCCGATTCGTCAAGAGACCTTGCTGAGATGGCAGGGGTATTAAATGAGCTGATTGAAAACTTCAAGATTTAAATAAAAAGGAGAAAAGGGTGGTTAGCGGTATGAAAAAAACTAAACTGATACTTGCTCTTGTCTTGTTGACAGTTATATTATCCAGCTATACTGTTTTAGCCAGTGATGTACCTGAAGGGATGGTCAGGTTGCATTACCGGAGGTTCGATGGTGATTATGAGGGCTGGGGTCTCCATGTCTGGGGAAGAGGTTATGACGGTCCAGAGGTACTGTGGACAGACCCGTTGCCGATTAGAGGTTTTGATGAATACGGGGCATACTGGGATATTCCCTATAAGGCTGGAGTCGGTGACCTGAATTTTATCATCCACAAGGGTGACCTGAAGGACCCGCAGCCGGACAGAGCCTATCCTGATCCTGATGTAAACAGGGAGGTCTGGGCTGTATCCGGGGATGAGACTGCCTATACTTCCATAGAAGAGGCTAAGAGGGCTTCAGGTAATAAGATAATCAAGGCCCTTATAACAGACCGGAATGAAATAATCGTGGAATTCCGTAATGAAATAAACCAGGCTATTTTTGTGCGGGATGGGTATAATTATGTACCAGTTGCCAGTCTGGATATGTCTAAAAGCCCGGTTTATACAATTATGACACGGGAAGAACTGGATTTAACAAAGAGTTACAAAATTGAATGTGGTCCCTTAGTGGCCTATACAGTATTGAGCCCGGAACTGATTGATGAGATCTATGCCTATGATGGTGAACTGGGTGCTATTTATTCGAAAGAGAGTACAACCTTTAAAATGTGGGCTCCTCTGGCCAGCAGGGTTGAACTTCATCTGTATAAGGAGTGGGATAGTCAGGAAGCTTACCGTGTTGTAGAGATGGAAAAAGGCCCTCAGGGGGTCTGGAGTACGACAGTTACCGGAGACATGGCGGGAATCCTTTACCAGTATCTGGTGACAAATGATGGGAAGGAAAGGCTGGTGCTTGACCCCTATGCCCGTTCCATGGCAGCCTTTGACAGTAATGGCCCTGATAAAGTGGGTAAAGCAGCAGTTGTGGATTTAAGCAGGACCAATCCTGCCGGTTGGGAAGATGATACTTATGTCGAGGTGGAGGACCAGGTAGATGTCATCATCTATGAGATGTCTGTCCGTGATTTTACCATTTCTGCAGATTCAGGAGTTCCTGAAGAAAAGAGGGGTACATATATCGGCTTTATTGAGAAGATACCCCATCTGGTTGATCTGGGCATCACCCATGTCCAGCTGATGCCGGTCCTGAATTTTTATTATGGAAATGAGCTGGACCGCAGTTTTGAGAACAAGGGCAGTGCGGGGGAAGCCAATTATAACTGGGGTTATGACCCACATAATTACTTTACCCCTGAAGGATGGTATTCCCTGGATCCGACTGATCCGCATTTAAGGATTGAAGAATTAAAGACCCTGATTAAAGCACTGCATGATGCCGGTATAGGTGTTATTCTTGATGTGGTCTATAACCATACAGCAATAACCTCTACCTTTGAGGATATAGTACCAAATTATTATTACCGCAGGAACCCGGATGGTTCTTTCAGCAGTGGTTCCGGCTGTGGTAATGATACTGCTTCAGAGAGGTATATGATGCGCAAATTGATTATTGATTCAGTCAGGTACTGGGTAGATGAATATCATGTCGATGGTTTCCGCTTTGACTTGATGGGACTCCATGATGAGACCACCATGGTCCAGGTAGCGGAAGCAATTAAAGAACTGAACCCGGATGCAGTTATACTCGGTGAAGGTTGGAATATGGAGACATCACTGCCGGTTGAACAAAGATATATCAAGGGTGATAATAATACCGGCCACCGCAGTCTCCTGAAATATGATAATGTGGCAGCTGTTTTTAGCGATACTATAAGGGATGGTATCATTCAGCCGTCGGCTTTTTCACCGGCTGAAGAGGGCGGCTTTGTGCAGGGTGTTAAGGGTAATGAAATCAAGATCAGGACAGGTGTAATTGCCAGCATGGTAGATTACAGGTCCGATTTGCCGCTCCTGACTGCTCCATATGACCGTTTTGCTGACGATCCTGCAGAAGTGGTCAATTATGTGACCTGCCATGACGGCCGTACCCTCTGGGATAAGCTGACCTTTTCAGCTGCCGATGCCAGTGTAGAGGAAAGGATGAGGATGCATAAACTGGCTACTGCCATTGTGATGACATCCCAGGGCAGGGCATTTATCCATGGCGGTAGTGAGATGTTAAGGAGCAAACCGGATCCGGATAATTCTGTATATGGTATTGATCATAATAGTTATGATTCTGGCGATTTGACCAATCAGATAGTCTGGTCAAATAAGGAAAAATACCACGATATCTATGAATATTTCAAGGGATTAATAAGGCTGAGAAAAGAACATGAAGCATTCCGGATGGAGACAATGGAAGAAATACAGAAGGGTGTAGAATTCATACCTGTCAGGGAAGACAACGTGGTTGCCTACAGATTGAATGAACAGGATGGCACAGAGGTATGGAATGAGATAATCGTCATATATAATTCAAACCGTTTTCCTGTAAGCATCGACATCAAGGGTGTAGATTCCAGCTGGCAGGTAGTAGTGGATGGTGAGAGGGCAGGCGTGGAGCCCCTTGAAGATACGGGAGTTATCATTATGAAAGATAAGGTAATTGTTCCTCCAATCTCAGCAGTGGTAATCCACAATTAATCAGTTGTTGACTTCAGTATAGATCATATTAGAGAAGGGGGTGGAGAATAAGAATTTGCAATTGTGCAAACGTATGCCTTATTAAATATAAGAAACAGGAGGATTGAAAATGAAAAGGAAAATTTTATTTTTAGCTTCGATGGTTCTGTTATTTTGGGTTGCTCCAGTAATGGCGGCCTATAAAGTTGAACCATTGCCTGATGGTACTTATGAAGTTACCTTTACTTATCAGACGAATGCTGAAGATGTTTTCCTGATTGGTGAATTCAATAACTGGGTTGAGAATGACGAAGCTCTGCGGATGACAAAAAATGCAGAAGGCATCCATGAAATCACCATTACCCTGGCCAAGGGTACCTATGAGTATAAGTTTTTTGCAGACGGCCAGTACTATACTGACCCGACCAACCCGGATGTAGTCGGTGCTTTTGCCAATTCATTGGCTACAGTAACCTCTGGTGGAATGCAGGGAGAGTTAGCCTTCAGTGGAAAGCTGATTAATGAATTTTCTAAGACAGGCCAGGATGGTCCGGTAAAGATGAATAATGAACTTTCCATAAAATTTGATGGTTCCATCCTGCAATCTACTGGTGAAGAGGATGGGGAATCCAGGGAGCGTTTTTACTACAATGCAGAATTGGTTGGTAAAAACAACCTGGATGATATTGAAAATGTTGGCAGCAAGCTGGATTACATAACCCTGGATGAGGTCCGTATAAATCAGATGAATCTGGCCTTATTGACCGATTATGTGGATTATTCCGTTCAGGTCAATCTCAATGATAACACAGATTCCTATGATTATCTGGGCCTGGTAGATGCCAATACAGGCAATGATAACAGGGATAACACACAGAATATCAACTCTGCCGGTGATGTCAGGAGGATAAAGCTAACTCCAGGCAGTGAACTGCCGGAAGACTATAAGTTCAGTGTTAATATAAGTGAATATACATCTGATATTACAGATAGTGCTTCTGTCAAAAAATATTACAGCCTGCTGAATTTCAGCAAGGACCTGAAGGATCCTGTGACAGGCCTGTACAAGGGTAAAGTAGGATTTACCGGTATGGCCTATCAGCCTGTGGTTGCTGGAGAGGCCAAAGAACTGGCCATGGCCGGTGCCGTTTTTGGTGAATATGAGGTAGTCAAAAACCTGATGGTCCGTGGTGAATATGCCTATATACCCAGGGGCAGTATCAGTGAATCCCTGAGTGGTACCTATGAGATTGAGCCTGGTAAATGGAAATTTATCTTTGACCCCAGGGATTATGACCTGGAGGCAGGAGATATTGAAGAAGTCCATTTGGCCGGTACCTTTAATGGTTGGGATGCTGGCAACATGGATTTCCCCTTAGTAAAAAATGAGGCAGAGGGTATCTGGGAGGGTACTTTTGAACTGGCCCAGGGCGAAATGTTTAAGTGGATAGTTGACGGCCAGTGGACACCTGATGGTATGGGTAATGACCTGGTAGTAAGGGAAAAAGAACCGGATGCACCCCTGACTGATGGTATGCTCTATATGGCTGAAGCAAATTACAGGATTTTTGATATCATGAGAAGTTTCCGTAACAAGACCAATTCTTACAGCCTGGATATTACAGCAGGTTATGAAGTATTGGAAAACGGAGCTTACCTGCCACTGGCTGTAGATAGCCTGGCCAGCTTTAAAGATACAGGCTACAATAAGGCCTATCTCAAGGGTTATTATTATCCATTAAGGAATAAAGATTTAAAGCTTACCCTGGATGCATATTACCGGACTGCTTTTGACAATAAAGAGACAGAGGTAAATGAAAGTGAAGAACTTTCCCTTTACCATCTTGTTCCCGGTTTTGATATGCCTGAACCATTTGCAGGTATAGAATATATCAAGGGACATATCAAGCTTGGCAGGACAGAAGGCCAGATTGAGGATGCTGAAGGCGGAGTATATAACTTTGACTGGACATCTAACCGCCATCAAGGTTTTGAGGATATCAGGACAGTATTTGGAGAAATTAAGACAAAACCAGTTGGACCTATTAACTACTTCCTCTTCAGTGTCAATAATGAAAAGAACCTGAGGGTAAATGATGACAACAGGTTTGAATCTGTTTCAGAAATCTTCGCAGAAGCAGAACTGGATGTTCCTGTAGAGCAGATTGCCTATGTCAAGGGTAATATTGATTTCAAGTTAAATGATGAGACAGGTGGAGAGCAGAGGAAACCAAGATACTGGTTTGAAACCAAATTCCATCATGTACCTGAAGTAGAAAGATACATCCCTTATCTCCTGGTTAATTTCGAATCTGACCCGGACGGCATAATTGATGAGGGTATTTACAGGGATAGCAATAATGACTGGCAGCAGAAGGTATATGCTGAGACCAAACTGGTCATTCCTGAAGTGGATAATCTGGAAATCCAATTCAGCCTGGAAAGCCAGCGCCTGGAAGAAGATGTCTATCCTTCTGCCGCTGACCTGGATGAAGAGCTGAATGCCAAATATGTAGCAGGTGGTAAGTATATCGACTGGTATACAGTGGCTACCATCTCTACAGGTTATGAATTTGATTACAATATCCGGGCAGATCTGAGTGTTAAGTTTGATCTGAACCATGGTGAAATCTCCAGATATGAGGATGATGCCATCAAGTTAGAAGTAATAAAACCATTGGGCCAATATACAACCATCAATGCCACATATAATTCCAGTCATCCGGATCATGGTTCCGCTCAGTTTATCAGCCTGGGCCTGGAGACCTTGTTCTAAAGGAGACAGGGCGGGTATGGAGGGGGTCCTGTTAGCTTCAGGGATTTTCCTCCATACCTGTTAAATACTGAATTTGCCAGAAACCGCTGGTGAATATTTCAAAAGGAGGGTTCCAGTTGAAGAGAGTAATCAGCCTTTTATTGATATTAAGCCTGGTATTTTTAATCACAGGTTGTGAAAATTTCGGCCTCAATGATGAAAAGGGCTTTGGTAAATTGGTAGTAAGTAAGGCCCTGCTGGAGGACGGGACTGAGGTAAGGGAAGGGACAGTAAAGGCAGCCGGCAAGGAAGCCGGTTTTGGTGAAGAGCTTGTACTGGCAAGCGGAGTATATGATGTAGTAGTGACTGACAATAGTGGTAATGTTGCAAGACTGAAAGGTATAATCATTAAGGTTGCTGAAACTACAATTCTGGATAATGTTAAACTGGCTAAACCTTTATATAATGCCCTGAGGTTTACCTTTGATCCAGCCACATTTGGCGGTAATACAGTTGCCAATCCTGAGCAGATTAATGAAGTATACCTGAAAGGAGAAGTGAATAGTGCTGACTGGGACAGGCTGGAAGTTATGAGCAGAAATGAAGACGGTACCTGGTCTGTAATTATTCCTGCAGTCATGGATGAAAGCCTGGAATTCGGTTTTGTCTACTGGCTGGATACAGATGGTGACGGTGTATCCGATGATCCTGCTGATGAGAGTGGTTACTGGGCTGGAGGTAATCCTGCTACAGGCGGCAACTATACAGTAGAGAAGGCAAAAGCTGACGGTATCGTAGAAGATGTGGTTGGAATGAAACTTATCTTTGATCCGGAAACATTTGGTGGAAATACAGTCGAAAATCCCGGGCAAATCAATGAAGTGTATGTTAAAGGAAGCATAACCAGTGATGACTGGAGCAGGCTGGATGCCCTGACCAGGAATGAAGACGGCACCTGGTCTGTGATTGTACCGGCTGTAGATGATTACACCTTGGAGTTCGGTTTTGTCTATTGGTTGGATACAGATGGTGACGGTGTATCGGATGAACCTGCTGATGAGTGGGGTCACTGGGCTGGAGGTAACCCGGCTACAGGAAGTAATTATACTGTAGAGGCAGCAATCCTGGATGGGGTAATCTTACTGGACTTTTAAGAGATAGATGAAAAAGGGGGGATTTTCTCTGCCCCCCATACTAAACTAATTACCTGTACGGGATATTTATAGTCAAAAATTTTTTATTGTACTCTGGATTTCCAGGTAAAATCCGGAGGAGAGGAGGTATGTCGTTTATGAAAGTGGCGAGGCGTAGGAAAAGGGAAACCATACTCCTGGTAATTGCTTTAATGATTGCCTTTTCCGGAACCGTTTTTGCTGCAGGAAGCGGATATCCGCTGAGAAATGAGACCTATATGCAGGTCTTTTATTGGGAGATGAATAAGGGTGAGTATGCAGTAAAATACCCTGAAGAGGCCAATTTCTGGCAACTGCTTGCCGGCCGTTCTCCTGAACTGGCAGAACTGGGGATAACAGGTGTCTGGCTGCCACCGGCCAGTAAGGCAGATGAACCTATAGATGAAGGTTATGCAGCCTATGACCTCTGGGATCTGGGGGAGTTCTACCAGAAAGGCAGTATCAGGACAAAATACGGGTCAAAGACTGAACTGGAGAGGGCTCTGCAGGAGCTTCATGCTAATGGTATTAAGGTTTTCTTCGATGCTGTTTTAAACCACAGGATGGGTGGGGATGAAAGGGAAAGGGTGCCGCTGGCCTCAGGTGAAAGCAGGGACCTTTATACAAAATTTAATCTATCAGGCAGGAATAAATACTATAGCAGGGCTGATGAATGGCAGTGGGACTGGCAGGCCTTTGATGCCCTGGATATTATGGGACCCCAGCTTTTTGCAGGGAAGACCTGGGATAATACCAGTGATAGTGATTATCTGATGGGCCTGGATGTGGATTACCAGAATGAGCGGGTAGTTGATGAATTGAAGGAATGGGGTACCTGGATTATCAATGAGATAGGCTTTGATGGTTTCCGTATAGATGCTATCAAGCATATAGATAATGACTTCATGAGAGATTGGATTGATTATATCCAGGAAAATTCGGATAAAGAAGTGATATTTATTGGCGAAGCATGGTACGAAAATAATTTAGGTCTTATGTTATATCTTAAAAAGTTTAATAATGATAAGTTAAAGTTATTTGATTTTTCCTTAAGGCGCCAGTTTGCTCTGATGAGGGATGGTGCCCTGAATATGTCTACGTTGGCCAAAGCCGGCCTGGTCAATGACCCCATCTATGGAGACAGGATGGTTACATTTGTAGATAACCATGATACCGGTAGGGATGTGACTGAATATACCAGCCCGATATTTAACAGGAAGTACCAGGCCTATACCTATATAATGACCAGGGAAAAGGGTATACCCATGCTATACTGGAAAGATTTCTATATTTCCGGTATGAGAGAGGGACTGGAAAAAATACTGCAGGCCAGAAGGGATTATGCCTACGGCCCAGGTTATGAAGTAGATAATAATGATAGTGATGTATATTCCTATGTAAGGGCCGGATTAGAGGAAGTACCTGGTACAGGACTGGTCGTGATGATTACCGGTGGGGATGATGGCCGGATGATTACTAAAGAAATCAACTCACGCCAGCCCGGGCAGAAATTCTTTGATTTGACGGGCAATGTTAATGGTATTGTTGAGACCGATAGCAATGGAATTGGACAGTTTATGGTTATTAACAGTGCCGAAAAGGGCTGGTCAATCTGGGTCCCAATAAAGGAAGATTCAGGGCCAGTCAGGTGATATACCCTTAAGGAGGTGATACGGGAAAAAGTTTTTATGAATTTGATAAGTTTTATTATTGCCAAAAAGAAGGGTTTTTGCAGGATATGTATAAAAATGTAATAAGTATATATTAAAAATGTGCAAACGTTTCAATATCATAAAATTATTCATACATCAGCCAGCCAATAAAACGGAATTATAAAGATGGAATTAACTATAATATAAGAGGTGATAGTAAATGTTTGGTAAAATACAGAGCTACAAGAAAAAGGATAGGAAAGTCATAGTGAATTTTGCAGAACAGAGGGGAGAAATAGAATTTATCACCCCGACAATCGTAAATATTTTTGCACCCATCAGTAGTGATAGTAGATTTTCCTGGGCTATCGAAGGTGAAAAGGGTGAGAAGAATATTTCCTTTCAAATAAGCGAAAAAAGTGATGGAATCATCCTGGAGAATAAGCATTTAAAAATTGTGGTTAATGATAACTTTAAGGTTGATATTTATGACAGTGAAGGCAGGTCAATCTGTGAAGATTATCGTGGAGAGAGGAGGCCTTTCCCCCGCAGGGGTAATTTTGCTAAAATAGAAGAAGAGGGTCACCTGACGGTTGATCACTGGGGAAAGCATAAGATAGAAGTAATGAAGGTTCTGACCGGAGAGGAATATATCTATGGTCTGGGGGAAGAGACAGGGCATTTAAATAAAAAGGGCTACCGTTACATAATGTGGAATACAGATTACCCTGAACCACATATAGAAAGCCTGGAGAGCCTCTATAAATCTATTCCTTTCTTCATTGTTTTAAAGGATAATGTTGCATATGGTCTGTTTTTCGATAATACCTACAAATCATATTTTGATTTTGGCAAGGAATGTAGTGATTATATCTATTATGGTGTTGACAATGGTAATCTTAACTACTATTTTATCTACGGTCCGACAATCAGAGAGGTAATTGAAAAATATACCTATCTGACCGGCAGGACACCTCTACCCCCCTTATGGTCGCTCGGTTACCATCAGTGCAGGTATAGTTATGAAACCGGGGAAAGGGTCAGGGAAATAGCCCGCAATTTCAGGGAGAGGGATATACCCTGTGATGTAATCTACCTGGATATAGATTATATGGATGGATACCGGGTCTTTACCTGGGATAAAGAGAGGTTCCCTGATATGGAGAAGATGATCAGTGACCTGAGGGAAGAGGGTTTCAAGGTTGTTACGATTATTGATCCGGGAGTTAAAAAGGATAAAGGCTATCCAGTCTATGATGAAGGCCTGGCCAATGATTATTTTGTCACTGATAAAGACGGTATTCCCTATGTGAACAGGGTCTGGCCAGGTTTGAGTGTTTTCCCGGATTTCTCCTGTACTGAAGTGAGGGAATGGTGGGCTGAATGGCAGAATAAGTTGCTGGAAATCGGTGTGGCAGGAATCTGGAATGACATGAATGAGCCCGCCACTTTTGATGGGCCGATGCCTGATGATGTCCAGTTCTGGAATGATGGTAATCCTACTACTCATGCTGAGATGCATAATGTCTATGGGCATTTGATGGCCAGGGCTTCAGCAGAGGGGATTAAAAATTATACCGGTAAGAGGCCTTTTGTAATTACCAGGGCCTGTTATGCCGGCAGCCAGAAGTATTCCTCAGTCTGGACCGGTGATAACCAGAGTTTCTGGGAACACCTGCGCCTGTCCCTGCCCATGCTTATGAACCTGGGCCTGAGCGGGCTGGCTTTCTGTGGAATAGATGTGGGTGGTTTCAGTTTTGACTGTACAGCAGAGTTATTATCCCGCTGGGTACAGGTAGGTTGTTTCACTCCCCTGTTCCGGAATCACTCTGCCGCCTATACCAGGGATCAGGAGCCCTGGGCTTTTGATGAAAAAACAGAGGAGATATACAGGAAATACGTAAAGCTAAGGTATAAATTAATCCCCTATCTCTATGATTTGTTCCGGGAGGGAACGGAGACAGGTTTACCGGTGATCCGGCCCCTGGTATTGCATTACCAGGATGATATAAATACCTATGAATTAAATGACCAGTTCCTGGTAGGTGAAAATATCCTGGTGGCTCCGGTGCTGCAACAGGGACAATTGGCCAGGCAGGTTTATCTACCTGAGGGCCAGTGGGTTGATTATTGGACAAAGGAAGTCTTTGCAGGGAGACAGTATATTGTGAGAGAAACTCCCCTGGATCTGTGTCCCATCTTTATCAAAAAAGGCAGCCTGATTCCCAATTACCAGGAGATGGAGTATATTGACAGCAGAAATATAGATGAATTAGTCCTGGATATTTACCCCGGCAACTTAACATATCATCATTACCAGGATGATGGGGAGAGCTTTGCCTATGAAAAAGGCCAATATAATTTATATGAGTTTAAGGTGAGTGTAGAAGAGGAGTTGCTGATTGAGGTTAATAAACCGGTGAATAATTATAGAGAGTATACGAAATTAATGTTTAAAATCAATAATTACCCTGCAAAGGCTGTTTATGTGGATGGAGAAATATGTACATTCCAGCAGGAAGGGGATATGATTTTATTTGAAACAGATGTTGATGTGAAGGAGATCAGAATTTCCTGAGGAAAGGACAGGGATATCCTATGAAAAATGTGACAATTAAAGATGTTGCAAAAGCAGCAGGCGTATCACCATCTACGGTTTCCAGAGTGATAAGCGATAGTAATCGTATTAGTGAAGAAACAAAGGAATTGGTGCGGAGGACAATGAGAGAATTGGGCTACCATCATAATGCCATAGCCCGCAGCCTGGTTACCCAGAAAACAAATACAATCGGGTTGGTAATGGCAAGGCCTACTCAACAGGCCTTTGCCAACCCTTTCTTTTCTGGAATCATACAGGGTATAGCTGCGGTGACACAAAAGGAGCACTATAGTTTGATACTTTCTTCCACCGGTGATTACCGTGAGGAGCAAGAAGAAACCCTTAAGTTATTCAGAAACCGTAGAGTCGATGGGGTTATCTTGATGTCCTCCAGGAGAAATGATGAGCTGATAGATCAATTAATAAAATCCGGTTATCCTTTTGTACTGATTGGCAGGAGTCCAGAACATGAGGGTATTCCTATAGTAAATAATGATAATATAAAGGATACTTATGATACAGTTGCTTTCCTGTTGAAAAGAAATTATAAAAAGATTATTGCTCTTTCCGGGCCGGAAGAGTATATAGTTAGTCAGGACAGGGCACAGGGTTATATCCAGGCCCTGCGCGAACATGGCAATATGGATCCTGAAATCATTTGTGTGGCTGATTTTAAATTTGAAGATGCCTATCAGGGTGTTTTAGATTATATAAAGGAAAACAGAAAGAAATTTGATGCCATTCTGGCTTTTGACGATATGCTGGCTCTTGGTGCAATACGGGCAATTCAGGAGCAAGGTCTCAGGATTCCTGAAGATGTTGGTATTATTGGATTTAACGATGAACCAATGCTTTCTTATTTAAAACCGGCTTTATCTACGGTTAGATTGCCTATACACCGTATGGGTGAAGAGGCTGCCAGGATGTTAATTAAAATGCTAAATGATGATAGTTATAAAGGGGAAGAAATTATTTTATCTACAGAGTTAATTATCAGGGATACTGTAAGATAGTACAGCTTAAGTAAGATAGGAAGGAGCGCTAGTTCCATGAATAAAGCGGCTGTTTTTCATATGGCGGGCATGAATTATGCCTATCCCGTTGACATGAATACATTGGTGCTCCGTTTACGGGCTGCCAGAAATGACCTCAAGGATGTTAAGGTTATCTACGGTAGCCGCTATCCCAGGGATGGCAGGGCACCGTATAAGGTAAAAGATATGGAGTTATGTGGCAGAGATGATCTTTATGATTATTTTACAGCAACTATCGAGATGGATGACAACCGTTTTCGTTATTACTTTTATTTAAATGATGGTGAAGAAGAGGTCTGGTTTTCAGAAAAGGGTTTCAGCACTATCAGGCCGGAGTCTTCCTACGGTTATGGTGTATATTTCCAGTATCCGGTTATCACTGAAGGGAATATCTTTTCTGTACCTGAGTGGGTTCAGGATGCGGTCTTTTATCAGATCTTTCCGGATAGATTCTATAATGGAAACCAGGACAATGATCCAGCAGGGGTAAAACCCTGGGGCGGAAAGCCGGAAAGCGATTCCTTTTTTGGCGGCGATTTAGAAGGTATAATAGAGAAACTTGATTATTTGAAGGATCTGGGGATAAATGCCCTTTATCTTACCCCTATTTTTAAATCTACCAGTAATCATAAATATAATACAGATGATTATTATCAGATTGACCCCGCATTCGGTGATAAGAAGATTTTGAAGAAGCTGGTGGAGGAAGCTCACCAGCGAGGGATAAGGATTATCCTGGATGCGGTCTTTAACCATAGCGGTTTTTACTTTTTTGCCTTCCAGGATGTCCTGGAAAAAGGGAAGGACTCGAAGTATTGGGACTGGTTTTTCATAGAAGGATATCCGGTGAAGACTACTCCGCCGGTTAATTATCATACCTTTGCCAATGATGTGGTTGATATGCCTAAACTGAATACCTCAAATCCGGAGGTACAGGAGTATCTGCTGGATGTGGTCAGGTACTGGATGGAAGAAGTAGATATTGACGGCTGGAGACTGGATGTGGCCAATGAGGTTGACCGGAATTTCTGGCGTAAATTCAGGGAGACAGTAAAGGGCATCAAAAAAGATGCCTATATAGTAGGGGAAATCTGGCATAATTCTGAAGTGTGGCTGCAGGGAGACCAGTTTGATGCCATCATGAATTATCCCCTGGCCATGGCCATCCTCGATTTTCTGGCCCAAAGGAGTATTGGGCCTACTGAGTTTAACAACAGGCTGGTCAGGAACTGGATGCTCTATCAGGACAGGGTAAATTATAGTATGTTAAACCTGATTAATAGTCATGATACCAGAAGATTGCTTAATTATTTCTCAGGGGATAAGGAATCAATGAAGTTAGCCGTCTTATTCCAGTTTACCTATCCAGGGGCGCCGATGATCTATTATGGTGATGAAGTGGGGATGAAAGGGGGGGATGACCCGGATTGCCGGAGATGCATGATCTGGGATGAGGAGAAGCAGGACAGGGAACTATATGCTTATTATAAAAAATTAATTGGACTGCGCCATAAATTTCAATCTTTACGCAGGGGTACATACCGGCCTATAATTATCGATGAGATTAAAAACAGTTTTGGCTTTATACGCAGCCATGAAGAAGAGTATACAGTAGTCATACTTAACAATAGCCACGTACCCCAGGAATATGTTTTAGAGGGAGAGTTGTTGGTAGATAAGGGAGAAATAAAGGATTACCTGAATGGCCAATCTTTCAGGCTGAAGGACAGCCGGTACAGGATAGAGGTTCCGGCATATGGTGGTGTAATCCTGAATTAAAGAATTGTTGGAGTACTGGCAAGGTTAATTAATTGAATATTTCATGAAAATGTGCAACAATAAAAGATAAGAGTTGCACATTTTTAATTATTAAGCCAGGTCAGCATCCTGCTAAGTACTTCAAGAAGGGAGAGAGTGTTTTGAAGAAGATTATGAGATTAATGGTGAAAATATTTTTAATTATAAGTATTTTACTCACAGGAGCGGGTAAACTTTATGCAGAAGAGGAGGAACTGGTCGCATTATTTGATGGAATTAAACTGGCCAGAATTTACAAATATTTTCATAACCATAATCCCATAATGACGCATAGATTCGGGGCCGATCCTTATGCTCTTGTTTATAAAGACAGGGTCTATGTTTATATGACCCATGATATAATACAGAGAGACAGCAGGGGAGAAATCCTGGAAAACGATTATGGCAGGATTCATACTTTGAACCGTTTATCATCTGCTGATTTAGTAAACTGGACAGACCATGGTACAATTGATATTGGAAGAAGGTACACTGGAAAAGCTAAATGGGCAGATAAATCCTGGGCACCGGCAATAGTATACAAAAACATAGACGGCCAGGACAAATTTTTCCTGTACTTTGCCGATAATGCCAATGGTATTGGTGTCCTGACCAGTGATAATCCGGTAGGCCCTTTTGTTGATCCCCTCGGTAAGGCCCTGATTTCCCGTGCGACACCAAATGTGGAGGGTGTTCCCTGGCTCTTTGATCCTGCTGTTATTATTGATGATAATGGTAAGGGGTATCTGTATTTCGGCGGCGGTGTGCCGGAAGGGAAAGAGGCCATGCCCAATTCTGCCAGGGTAGTCGAGCTGGGTGATGATATGATCAGCCTGGCAGGGATACCGGAGGTAGTAGAAGCCCCCTATTTCTTTGAGGCTGCTTTTGTCAATAAGATTGGGGATACTTATTATTATTCCTATTGCTCCAATTGGGCTGACCGCAGTAAAGCCGGGGGAGTGCATAAGCCTTCTACGGCATCGATTGCCTATATGACCAGTGACAATCCCATGGGGCCATGGGAATATAGAGGGGAGATTTTCAGGAATCCCGGCCATTTCTTTGGTGTCTGGGGGAACAATCATCATAGTATTATAGAATTCAAGGGCAATTGGTATCTATTTTATCATACTGAGCTTTTGCGGCAGCAGATGGGGATTGCCAATGGTTACCGTAGTACCCATATAGATAAACTGGAATTTAATGAAGATGGGACCATCAAACCGGTCTGGGGGACCAGCAAGGGAGTCGGGCAGGTAGGCAGCCTGAATCCCTATCAAATAAACGAGGCGGAAACCATGGCCTGGTGTGGCGGTATCAGTACAAGCAGGACCAATGAACCCAGTCATGAATTTGGCCCTATAAATATGGTAGTGAGTGATATGAGTACAGGCAGTTATATTGGGGTTGCCGGTGTTGATTTCGGGGAGAATGGCCCGGAAAGATTTACGGCTAAGGTAGCCAGCGTTACAGATGGGAATGTGATAAAAATAGTTGCCGGCAATATATATGATGAGGCAATTGGTTATTTAAAGGTTCCAAACACAGGCAGCCTGGAGAAATTCGAAGAGGTCACGATAAATGTTAAGAATGTTACAGGGAAGAAGAATCTCTTTTTCATTTTTGCCGGGGATGGTTTTTATTTTGATGCCTGGAGATTTGAATAGGATTTTGCCTGCTTTAAAGAGCCCCTTTGGATTGCTTGACTTTAGTGTCCCAGTTTGTTAAAATAATAAAAATATTTATCTTGACTTTATATTAAAACTAAAATAATTCTTTGTGTTAATATAAATGGTCAGGTTAAGAATAATAAGAAAGGGGCGATGCTTGATGGATAAGATAGTTAAAAAAGGAATCACTTTTGATGATGTACTATTGATACCTGCTAAATCCGACGTTTTACCGAAGGAAGTGGATACGAGGGCCAGGTTGAGTAAGAAGATTACATTGAATATACCAATCATTAGTGCCGGAATGGACACCATTACAGAGTCGAAAATGGCCATCGCCATGGCCAGGCAGGGTGGTATAGGTATTATACATAAGAATATGAGTATAAGCCGGCAGGCAGAGGAAGTGGACCGGGTCAAAAGATCAGAGAGCGGGGTTATTGTGGATCCTTTTTATCTGACCCCCGATAAACCCATCAGGGAAGCAGAGGCTTTAATGGCCAAATACAGGATTTCCGGCGTGCCTATAGTTGATGAGAACAAAAGACTGGTTGGTATTATTACCAACAGGGATATGCGCTTTGAGAAGGATCACAATAAATTGATCTCTGAGGTTATGACTTCTAAAGGCCTGGTTACTGCCCCGGTGGGGACAACCATGGAGGAGGCTATCAAGGTCCTGCAGGATCATAAAATTGAAAAACTTCCCCTGGTGGATGAAAATAATGTCCTTAAGGGCCTGATTACCATCAAGGATATTGAAAAGGCGGAGCAATTCCCCAATGCAGCCAAAGACAGCCAGGGCAGATTGCTGGTTGGTGCAGCAGTAGGTGTAAGTAAAGATACCATGGAAAGGGTAGCTGCCCTGGTAGAGGCAGAGGTTGATGTGATTGTAGTGGATACAGCCCATGGCCATTCTACAGGGGTTATCAGGACTGTAGAGATGATTAAGGAAGCCTATCCTGAACTGCAGGTGGTAGCCGGTAATGTTGCTACTGCTGAGGCAACAGAGGACCTGATCAAGGCCGGTGCCGATGTAATCAAAGTGGGTATTGGGCCTGGCTCCATCTGTACAACCAGGGTGGTGGCCGGTGTAGGTGTTCCCCAGATTACGGCTATTTATGACTGTGCCAGGAAGGCCAGGGAGTATGGTATACCGGTTATTGCTGACGGTGGTATCAAGTATTCAGGTGATATCGTGAAGGCCCTGGCGGCCGGTGCTTCTACTGTAATGCTGGGTAACCTCCTGGCTGGCACGGATGAGAGCCCGGGAGACCTGGAGATTTATAAAGGCAGAAGTTATAAGGTTTACAGGGGAATGGGTTCCCTGGGAGCCATGAAGGACGGCAGTAAAGACCGCTATTTCCAGGATGGAGAGGAAGAGGTTAAGAAACTGGTTCCAGAAGGAATCGAAGGCCGTGTACCTTATAAGGGCCCGGTTGCCGATACTCTCTATCAGTTAGTAGGCGGCTTACGGGCTGGTATGGGATATTGTGGTGCCAGGACAATAGAGGAATTGTACGAAAAGGGCCGTTTTGTCCAGATAACCTCCGCTGGCTTAAGGGAGAGCCATCCCCATGATGTGAATATAACCAAAGAGGCACCTAACTATTCTGTTGGTATATATTATGATTCTAAAGGATAAGATTAAGGATTTACCGGAAACAATATTACGTCTTACAGGAGCAGGGCCCCGCGCCCTGCTCTTTTTTGCTAATGTTCCTGTTTTACTAAATTAAATGATAAAATAGGGTATAATAGTTAGCAAGGAGAATAAGCGGTTCAGGTTCTTATGTCAGGCCTGAATTGATAGTGGGAGGTTGATCGATAGATGAGCACTGATGTGAAGAGAGAAAGATTGTTGATTATTGGGGGCGGTCCGGCAGGCCTTACTGCTGCCATTTACGGGACAAGGGCCGGGCTGGATCCGATAATTTTGATGGGGCCTGAGCCGGGAGGGCAGATTACCACCTCGCCGGAAGTAGAGAACTATCCCGGCTTCCCCGATGGTGTCAATGGTTTTGAGCTGATGCAGAAGATGATCCAGCAGGTAGAAAACCTGGGGGGAAGAATGGTTTACGAAGTGGTAGAAAAGGTGGATTTTTCTCAGAAACCCTACCGGGTTGAAAGCAGCGGGGGAGTTTATGAGGCAGATGCAGTGATTATCAGTACAGGTGCTTCGCCCCGGAAACTTGGCCTGGAGAATGAAGGGCGGCTGTTGGGAAGAGGGGTTTCCTATTGTGCCACCTGTGACGGGGCTTTCTTTAAGGGTAAAGAGGTAGCCGTTGTGGGCGGCGGGGATACAGCCCTGGAAGAGGCCAATTATCTGACCAATTTCTGTTCTAAAGTATATATAATCCACCGGCGGGATGAATTCCGGGCGACAAAGATATTACAGGATAGAGTCATGAATAACCCTAAAATAGAAATAATCTGGGATTCTGTGGTGGAGGATATCCTGGGGGAAGAAAAGGTTGAGGCTTTACTGCTCAGGAATAACAAGAACGGGGAGAAAAAGGAACTGCCGGTCAGCGCTGTGTTTATAGCTATCGGCCATATCCCCAATACTGATCTTTTCAGGGATTACCTGGAATTGGACGCCGGAGGCTATATTGTGACCGATAAGAAATACAGGACAAATAAGGAGGGTATCTTTGCTGCCGGCGACGTCCAGGATCCCCTGTACAGGCAGGTGATTACCTCTGCCGGGGCCGGGGCAGCGGCAGCAATAGAAGCCAGCCGTTATATAGATAGCTATATGGGCTAGCTTATATTGGCTGATTTGAGTCCGGCAGCTATGTTGTTTCTTACCAGGTGCTGTCTTCCTCCAGTAAGTCTCTCATGACTTCCTGGACAGTCTCCAGGGAGACTCCCAGCTTTTGCGCAATTTCATATTCATTCATTCCAGTAGACCAGGCGATGAGGAAATCGTGCCGGTCTACTTTTTCTTTATTTTTTTCAATAATTTTTTTCATCTTCCCAGAGTTCCTTTCTATGTAAAGATGATTGAGAAAATAGATATTGTATGTTAGCGATAAACCTTTAGCTGTCAATAGTATTTGCAATTTAATATAAGCTTATACACTGATGAAATTTGCAGGGATTTCATTAATTATAGAGAATATATTTAAAATAAGGGTTAATATATATTATGCAATGATTGGTATCCCGTTAAGTAAAATACAGAAGATAATATATGGAATAGGAGCTAGAATAATGGCAAAGGGAAAATTGATCGTAATAGAATCAGGAATAGATGGAAGCGGTAAAAGTATCCAGTTTAAGCTTTTACATGAGAGGTTAAAGGAAGAAGGTTTTAATATACATAAGGTCAAATTTCCTGATTATGAGAGTGATTCCTCGGCTCTGGTGAGGATGTATCTGGAGGGTAGTTTTGGCGATAATCCCCAGGAGGTTAATCTATATGCAGTTTCGGCCTTTTATGCTGTAGACAGGTTTGCTTCCTATCAGCTGAAGTGGAAGAAACTCTATGAGAGCGGTGCCGTAATCCTGGCTGACCGTTATAGTACCTCCAATATGATCTATCAGGCAGCCAAGATTGGGGAGAAAGAGCTTAAAAAGGAGTATCTGGAGTGGCTGAGGGATCTGGAGTTTAATAAATTCGCTTTACCGGAACCAGATCTGGTGATCTTTCTTGATATGCCGCCCCGCTATAGCTTTAAGTTTATACAAAACAGGGAAGAACAGGATATCCATGAACGGGACCGGAATTACCTTCTTTCGACCTATGAACATGCAGTGGAAATTGCCAGGAACTATGATTGGGCTATTGTAAACTGTGAAAGAGAGGGAGAACTCAGGTCCATTGAAGATATACATCAGGAAGTTTATGAAAGGGTAATAAAAAGCTTAAAGGGGGTCTAGAGAAATGGAGAAAAAGAGAAATATTAAAATGGTACTTGCTATTGTTAATGACCATGATGCACAGGGTTTACAGGAAGCCCTGAATAAAAAGGGATTTCAGGCTACCAGATTGGCCAGTACAGGTGGTTTTCTGCGGGAAGGAAATACGACCTTTCTGATTGGAATCCAAGAGGACCAGGTGGATGATTTACTGGAGATTATCAAGGAAAAATGCCAGACTCGCAAGAAGATCATTGCCCCCATGTCTCCTGTAGCCAATACGCTGGAGAATTACTATTCTTTCCCCATGGAAGTACAGGTGGGCGGGGCAACAGTATTTATTGTTGATGTAGATCAGTTTATAAAACTCTAATGATTGAGGGTTACAGAAATGAGCTTTACTAAATTGACAGGTCAGGAGACTGCTGTCCGGTTGTTAAAAGACGATCTGGATAGCGGGCGGATTCATCATGCATATTTATTTACCGGTATAAAGGGTGTGGGGAAGAGGACTCTGGCATTGGACTTTGCCAGGGCCCTCTTTTGTCAGCGTCAGGATGGGGAAGCCTGTGGGACCTGCCTGTCTTGCCGCAAGATAGAGCATTCCAACCATCCGGACCTCAGTATTATAAATATCACTGAGGGGGATTCCATTAAAATAGAGCAGATACGGGAATTACAGAGGGGACTGGCCTTCCGTCCCTATGAGGGAAAATGGAAGCTGTATATAATTGAGGATGCAGACAGGATGACTCCTGAAGCAGCCAACAGCCTTTTGAAGACATTGGAGGAGCCTCCCCATTATGGGGTTATTATCCTTCTGGCCAGGGAGGCTGAGACCTTACTCCCCACCATTGTATCCCGCTGCCATCTGATTCAGCTGAATCCATTATCTGTGGAGAATATTGAGAAAATTCTCTTAGAGGCCGGCTATGAGGATAGTGAGAAAATAAAGCTTGCTGCGGCCCTGGCCGGCGGCAGCCCCGGAGAGGCTAAAAGATTGATAGAAGATGAGGACTTTTTCACTGAGCGGGAGAAATTGTATGAGTTCCTCTATAATTTACCTGAATTAACGGAAGTGGATGTTTTTCAATTTGTGGATGAACTCCTTACCCTTTTAAGGAATAAGGAGGCTTTTCCTTTTTTTAATTTGATATTGAACTGGTATAGAGATATAATATTATATAGAATGGATTCCCATGCTGATCTTGTAAATTCCGACTATATCGCTCTTTATAGTAAAATTAGCGAAAAATATTCAGTGGAAGAACTGATATCAATAATAGAGTTGGTAAATAATATTAAGAGGTACATTGACAGCAATGTAAAGGAAGACCTGGCCTTACAGGTAATGTTTTTAAAGATTAGAACTAAGAGGGTGAAGTAGACATATGTATACAGTAGTAGGAGTGAGTTTCAGGAGGGCCGGGAAGATCTATTATTTCGACCCTGGTGACTATAAATTGCAGAGTGGAGACCATGTTATCGTAGAGACTGCCCGGGGGATTGAGTTTGGCGAGGTAGTGCTGGGTCCGAGGGAGGTTTCCGAGGAAGAGATAGTAGCACCCTTGAAAAAGGTCATCCGGCCGGCAAATGAGGAAGATTATGAGAAAAATGCTGAAAATAAAAGGCTGGAAAAAAAGGCTCATGATATTTGCCTGAGTAAAATCAAAAAACATGGCCTGCCCATGAAATTGATTGATGTTGAATATACCTTTGATCACAATAAGATTATTTTTTATTTTACAGCAGAAGGAAGGGTTGATTTCCGGGAACTGGTCAAGGACCTGGCCCGGGTATTTAAAACACGGATCGAATTAAGGCAGATTGGTGTCCGGGATGAGGCCAAGATGATTGGTGGCCTGGGAATCTGTGGCCGTCCTCTTTGCTGTTCTCTTTTCCTGCGGGATTTTGATCCCATTTCTATCAAAATGGCCAAGAAGCAGGAATTAACCCTGAACCCTTCCAAAATCTCCGGTGTCTGTGGACGCCTGATGTGTTGCTTGAAGTTTGAAGCGATGACCTACAGGGAACTGGAAGAAATGATGCCGGAAATCGGTGAGTTTGTGGAACTGGAAGAAGGCGATGGCGAGATTATCGATGGTGAAATCGTAGATAGAAATCTGATTAAGAAGACAGTATTAATAGATCCTGGAGATGGAGAATTAATTGAGGTAGATATTGAGGAAATAAACGGTTGTTGTGAACCGGAGGACTAGGGGGGGACTGAATGGACAAAGAGGTTTTAAGTATTTTAGCTTATTTTCAGGAACACTTAGAAGAGATGTCCAGCAGGTTCCAGAAACTGAAGGATATAACTTACCAGCTTTATAAGGAAAATCGGGAATTAAAAAAGGAAAATGAGGAGTTAAAGGAAATAGTCTTTGCCCGGAAGAAGGAGAAGAAGGGAGGGGCTGTTTCCAACCTCCTCCATCTATATAGGGAAGGCTATCATGTCTGCCATCCCAGTTTTGCAGAAAGACGTAAGGGTGACTGCCTTTTTTGCCAGCAACTGATTGATAATCAATTGACGGAGGATTAGATGGTGAAGGAAGAGCTTACTGTTTTAATTCCTGGCCAGCTATATGTTATCCAGAATTCCGATTTTTTTAAATTTGGCTGTGATTCGGTTTTCCTGGCCAATTTTACGGAGGTCAGGAAGGGTAGTGCTGTAGTAGATTTTGGAACCGGCAGTGGAGTGATCCCACTGCTTTTGGCTTTCAAGCAGGAGCCGGGAAAGGTAATCGGGCTGGAAATACAGGAAAAAATGGTGGAGATGGCCAGGCGGAGTATTGAATTGAATGGACTGACGGATAAGATAGAGATTATTCAGGGGGATTTTTCCCGGGCCAGTGAGATATTTGACGCAGAGAGTGTAGACCTGGTGGTGACGAATCCCCCTTATATGCCTGTTACTGATGGGAAGATCAGCCAGGGCCGGGAGAAGGCTATTGCCAGGCATGAGATATACGGTACCCTGGAAGATCTGATCCGGGAAGCCTCCATTATCCTGAAAAAAGGAGGCAAATTGACCATGGTACATAAGGTAAACAGGTTCAGTGAAATAATATACTTATTGAAGGAATATAATCTGGAGCCGAAAAGGATCCGCCTGATTCAATCCAGGCTGAAATTAGCTCCGAAAACCTTTCTCATTGAAGCCAGGAAAGGAAGCAGGCCCGGACTGGTTTTTGAGCCGACCTTGATGGTCTATGAGGAAGACAGGGAAGAGTATACCCGGGAAGTTAAGGAGATTTATGGAGATGGTTTTTGATGGCGGAAAATAAGAATTATGTTCAGGCTGCTTCCCTATATGTTTGTGGAACTCCCATTGGTAACCTGGATGATATGAGCTTCAGGGCTATCCAGGTATTGAAAGAGGTGGATCTGATTGCTGCCGAGGATACCCGGCGGACTATCAAATTATTGAATCATTTCCAGATTAAAAACAGGCTGGAAAGTTATCATGAACACAATGAGAATGAAAAGGCAGAGAAATTGCTGCAATTATTACAGGAGGGTATGGCCATTGCCCTGGTCAGTGATGCCGGGATGCCGGGTATCTCGGATCCCGGGTATAAACTGATTAAAAAAGCCATTGAAAATAATATAGAGGTGATACCGGTTCCTGGCCCGACGGCAGCCATAAGTGCCCTGGTGGTTTCAGGGCTGGATACCAGCCGCTTTGTTTTCGAAGGTTTTTTAGAGCGCAAGGGCAAGTCCAGAGAAGAGCAGTTAAATAAACTGAAATCTGAAGAAAGGACCATAATCCTTTATGAATCCCCTTACCGGGTGAAGGAGACCCTGAAGGACCTGGAGAGGGTGCTGGGAGACCGCAGGATTGCCCTGGTAAGGGAATTAACCAAGGTCCATGAGGAAAAGTATTATGGCCATATATCCAGTGTACTGACCCGGATTGAGGGGAAGGAAATCAAAGGGGAAATAGTTATAGTCCTGGAAGGAAACAGGTCAGGAGAAGAGCCGGAACCGGCTCCCTGGGAGGGGCTGGAGATAGAGGAACATATCAGGATCCTGCTGGCCCAGGGGCTGAGTAAAAAGGAGGCCGTCAAAAGGGTTGCTGAAATCCGGGGTATCCCCAAAAGGGAAGTATATAAAGAGGCCATCAATATAGATATTGAGAAATAGTTGACATCATTTCATATCTCTTATAAAATTATTGTAAATTTAAGGTTGAATGGTTTAAGGCCAATCTAATTTGAATAGGAAGGAGCTAAGAACTATGGCAAAGGGAACTTTTTATGTGACAACCCCCATTTATTATCCCAGTGATAAATTACATATCGGCCATGCCTATACAACAGTTGCTGCTGATACCATTGTTAAATATAAAGCAATGCAGGGTTATGATACCATGTTTTTGACCGGTTCTGACGAGCATGGACAGAAGATTCAACGGAAGGCCCAGGAGGCCGGTAAAACCCCTAAAGAATATGTTGATGCTATTGTGGCCACCTTTAAATCCCTCTGGAAAAAATTGGGGATAGACTATGATTATTTTATCAGGACAACAGAGGAAAGGCACATGAAAGTTGTCCAGCAGATTTTCCAGAAACTCTATGACAAAGGTGATATCTATAAAGGAAAGTACGAAGGCTGGTATTGTACTCCCTGTGAGACTTTCTGGACCGAAAGACAGCTGCCTGATACAGGGGAAAAACTCTGTCCCGATTGTGGCCGGGAGGTTGAATGGGTGGAAGAAGAGAGTTACTTCTTCCGTTTGAGTAAATATGCTGACCGGCTTTTGAAGCATATTGAAGAGAATCCCCATTTTATCCAGCCTGAGAGCAGGCGCAATGAGATGGTCAGTTTTATCCAGAGTGGACTGGAGGATTTAAGTGTTTCCAGGACTACCTTTGACTGGGGTATACCCGTTCCTTTTGATGAAGGCCATGTTATTTATGTCTGGATAGATGCCTTAAGCAACTATATCACTGCTATAGGCTATGAGACAGATGAAGAGAATTTCCAGAAATATTGGCCGGCAGATTTGCATCTGGTGGGTAAGGATATCCTGCGTTTCCATACCATTATCTGGCCTATCCTGCTTATGGCTCTGGATTTGCCCCTGCCGAAGCAGGTTTTCGGTCATGGCTGGCTTTTAACCAGGACAGGGAAAATGTCCAAATCCAAGGGCAATGTGGTTGACCCCGTTGTCCTGATCGAGGATTTTGGTGTAGATGCCATCAGGTATTATCTCCTGCGGGAGGTTGCTTTTGGTGCTGATGGCGCCTACTCTACTGAGGCTTTAATTCAGAGGATTAACTCAGATCTGGCCAATGATCTGGGCAATCTCCTCAATAGAACCATCAGCATGATCGATAAATACTTTGGCGGGGTTATCCCTGCAGCCGGGCCGGCGGATGAAGTGGATCTGGATTTGCAAAACTGTGCCAGTGAGATGATTAAAAAGGTAGAGGAGAACATGGATGCCCTGAAATATACTGTTGCCCTTGAGGAACTGTGGACCTTTATCAGGAGGAGCAATAAGTATATTGATCAGACTACTCCCTGGTTACTGGCTAAAGAGGAAGATAAAAAGGAGAGACTGGGCACAGTCCTATATAATCTGG
This sequence comes from Halanaerobiales bacterium, assembly GCA_025451675.1. Taxonomy (GTDB): domain Bacteria; phylum Bacillota; class Halanaerobiia; order Halanaerobiales; family DTU029; genus DTU029. The sequence goes on from JANWJZ010000007.1 coordinate 26,862, forward strand.
TAGAGGCATTAAGGATAATTGCCGGAACCCTTAAACCATTTATGGTTGAAACTCCCTACTTAATGGGTGAGCAGCTGGGTATTGAAGAGCTGATCAGGGAAACGGAATGGGAAGACCTGAAGGAATGGGGCAAGGTTAAAGCAGGGGTTAAAGTAAGGAAAGCAGACCCCATTTTCCCACGTATTGATTTAGAAGAATACTTTGAAAAAGTTGAAAAGAGAAAGGAAAAGGAAATGGCTATAGAGAAAGAAGATAAAAAGGAAGAGAAAGAACTGATTTCATTTGAGGAATTCAGCAAAGTTGATATCAGAGTAGCTGAGGTATTGGAAGCGGAAAGGATAGAAGGCAGTGATAAGTTATTAAAATTACAGGTGGATCTGGGTACTGAAAAGAGGCAATTGGTGGCAGGGATTGCCCGGCATTATCAGGCAGAGGAATTGGTGGGTAAAAAAATCCTTATGGTTGCCAATCTTAAACCTGCTAAAATTTTTGGTGTTGAATCAAATGGTATGATTTTGGCTGCATCCAATGATAAAGGAGAACTGACAATCACCACCGTTGCAAAAGACATCAGTAATGGCAGCAGGGTTAAGTAAGATAGCTTTTCTGGTCCTGGAGTTTGTGAAAGTAAGCATAAGGCTTCCAAAGTTTAAGGTCAGGAGTGAAGAAGATGAAAAGAAGTGATTATATACCAAAGGCTACCATTGAAAGATTACCTTTGTATTACAGGTGCCTGGAGAAGATTTCAGCCTATGAGGAGGATGAAGTGGTTTCATCCAGGGAATTGGGCGAGCGCCTGGGTATTCCGCCCACCCAGGTCAGGAAAGACCTGTCCTATTATGGGGAATTTGGCCGCAGAGGTGTCGGGTATCATGTGGAAGACCTGAAAAAAAGCCTGGCCAAAATACTGGGTATCAATAAAACCTGGCCGGCTGTCCTGGTAGGGGCCGGTAACCTGGGCCGGGCCCTGGTAAACTATGAAGGTTTCCAGAAAATGGGCTTACAGATTACTGATGTTATTGATTCAGATCTGGATAAGATAGGGAATAAGGTAGGAGACATTACAGTAAGAAGCTCTAAAGACCTGGAAGAGATCGTCAAGACCCGGCAGATAAAGATTGGTATTATAGCAGTACCGGCCAGTGCTGCCCAGGATGTGACTGATTTATTGATAGCTGCAGGTATAAAATCCATCTGGAATTTTGCTCCAACCAGATTAGTGGTACCTGAAGGTATTATAGTCCGGAATGAGGATTTATCGGTGGGGATTACCAGTTTAATATATCATTTAACCTGGAAAAATGAATAGTCTGGAAGAATAAAATAATAGGGCCAGTTTTCTGGCCCTATATCTTTTGGTAAAAGGAAGAATATACTTTTTGTAGACCGAATTTTTCAGGTGTAAAAATGAACTCAGTATTTCCCAGGAAAAGATAGCCTCCTGGTTTTAAAACCTGAACAAATTTATGGGTTAACATTTCCTTGATTTCGGTTGTCAGGTAGATAAAAAAATTCCTGCTGAGAATTAAATCCCAGCCCTTTTCATAAGGTTCCTTGATTAAATCTTTGTATTCAAAGTTAACCTTATCCATTATCTCTCTGGATAATTTGTATTTTATCGATAGGCCTTCAATCTCTTCAAAGTATTTTTTCAGCAATGCCGGAGGTACGTTGCCTATGGCATTTTCATTATAGATGCCTTGCTGTGCCTCCTCCAGGACCCCGGTGTCGATGTCACTGGCCAGTATCCGGTAACGGCTTTTATCGTAACCCAATTCTGTCAGGATGATGGCCAGGGTATATGGTTCCGAGCCATTAGAACAGGGTGCACTCCAGATATTGACCTTTTTGTTTCCGGCAAATAGTTCTGGAATGATGTTTTCTTCCAGGTATTTAAAACTCTGGGGATTACGGAAAAACTCTGAGGTGTTGATAGTAAAGTGATCCAGGTAGGCTTCCCTGAACTGCTGGTCCTTTTTTAATAGATCCAGGCATTGGGCATAGTTCTCTACATTGTATCGGCGCATAAGGCTGTCAGTTCTGCGTTGTACCCTCTTTATTTTATAGCCCCTTAGATTGACATCTAATATCTTCATTGCTTCATCGACAAATTCGTCAAAGCTGATGGTCATTGCAATCTCCTCTCTATCAGTTTAATTAATTGTTCAGGTATTTCGTGTAATGGCAGGATTTCATCATAGGCATTGGCCTGAATCGTTGCTCCCGGCATTCCATAAACCAATGCTGTTTCCTCTGCTTCCACTATACCGTAGCCGCCGTATTTTTTTACTTCCTTCATACCTTCGGCTCCGTCCTTACCCATCCCTGTCAGAATGATGCCGATTACCCGGTCTTTGAAGTTTTTAGCCAGGGATTGAAAGAGGTGATCTGCACAGGGCCTTACCCCCCAGACAGTAGGAGATTGATCCAGAATGACTTTTCCGTCTTTGTCTATTCGCATGTGGTAATCTCCCGGAGCCAGTAAAGCCAATCCTGGCTGCATCATATCTCCTTCAGCAGCTTCCTTGACCTTGATGGCTGATTCCTGATCCAGGCGTTCAGCAAAGGATTTAGTAAAGCCTGCTGGCATATGTTGTACGATCAATATTGCTGCTGGAAAATCAGCGGGAATGACGGGAATGATGGCCTTTAAGGCTTTTGGCCCTCCGGATGATGTACCGATAGCTACTATGGGAAACTTGCTTTTTAGGTCTTTTTCTGATATCTTATCCTTAATGGGACTGATGGGTTTAATTTTGTAGGATGGTAATTTAGGTTCTATCTGGGCTGCCGCCTTGATTTTGGGGATGAGAGTACTGGAGAGGCCGGTGGTATCTGTACCGGTAAATTGATCTGTTTTCGGTATGAAGTCAAAGGCCCCGAGATCCAGCGCTTTCATGACTGTTTCTCTGTCGTCCAGGGCACTGACCATGATGGTTGGTATGGGTTTTTCCATTTTCATGATTTCCTTTAAGGTATCAAGGCCGTTTTTAACGGGCATGTCTATATCCAGAGTGATAACATCTGGCCTGTTTTCCTGGATTTTTTGCAGTGCTTCCTGGCCGTCTTTGGCAGTGGCCACAACAGTCAATTCTTCATCATGCTCAATTATATTTTTAAAGATTCGTCTTATAAAAGGTGAATCATCAACAATCATTACTTTAATCATAGGAAATCCTCCAAATTGCATTTTATATTAATGAAAATTTCGACACAATATATAAATTATTCTTCACTGAATATTAAAATCCTGCATGAAACGTGGTGAAAAGATGAAAATAGAGGTATCTGTCCTGGCCAGCGGTAGTTCCGGCAATGCCATATTTATCTCCGGTGGAAAGACAAAGATACTTATAGATGCCGGGCTCAGCGGTAAGGAGATTGAAAAGAGATTGGCGAAAATAGGAGTATATGGTGATGAACTGGATGCTATTGTAGTGACCCATGAACACCTGGACCATATTAAGGGAGTAGGGGTTTTGTCCAGGAGATATGATCTGCCCGTCTATGCCAATGAGCCGACCTGGAAGGGGGCGGAGAAACAACTGGGGCAGATTGCCGATAAGAATTGCCGCTTCTTCAAAGGTGATTTTATGATTGGTGACCTGGGTATTTCCCCTTTTCCTGTTCCCCATGATGCCAATGCGCCGGTAGGTTTTATTATCAGCTGTGGCAACAGGAGGATCGGGCAGGCTACTGACATGGGTTATGTAACTGAAGAGGTAGAGGACTGTTTAAAGGGGTTGGATTTTCTGGTTATCGAATCAAACCATGATCTGGAAATGCTGATGAATGGCAGTTATCCCTGGCCCCTGAAGAAAAGGATTCATGGAGAAAATGGCCATCTATCCAATGATGATACAGCGGATCTCTTACCAAGAATAATCGGCGATAATTTTCCCCGCATACTACTGGCCCATTTAAGTAAAGATAATAATATACCGGCCCTTGCCTATATTACGGTAAAAAACAGCCTGGAAGATCACGGCTTTACTATCGGTAAGGACCTGTTACTGGATATTGCCTATCGGGACCGCCCGACTGAATTATTTAAAGTGGGTTGAGAAGTAAGTAAAAACAGGGGAGTGGCCAGTGATGAGAGTAAATTCAGGCAGAGGTTCTGGAAAGGATAAAAAGCCCTTCAGGTGGAAATGGTTTATCCTGTTTCTGCTTATCTCCTTTTTGCTTCTCTCACTGATAATTTATATCATTTTCCCTGATTTCTCTGGCCCTGAAATAAAGCGTATTCCCATTATCATAGAGTGGGAGTCCGATGAAGTGAGGGGAATAGCATGGAGATTAACATAATAAGTGTCGGTAAAGTGAAAGAAAGGTATATACAGGAAGGCATCGATGAATTTATAAAAAGATTAAGGTCTTATACCAGGATAAATATAATTGAAATTACTGATGAAAGGATACCGGCCAATCCCTCGCTAAAGGAACAGGAGTCCATCAAAGAGAGGGAAGGGGAAAGGATAATGGGTTCCCTGGCGGCAAGGAGCTATGTAATAGCCATGGATGTAAAGGGCAAGCCCATGAGTTCAGAGGGACTGGCCAGATCCATTCAGGATTTACAGATCAGCGGCTATAGCAGTATCAGCTTTGTCATCGGCGGAGCCCTGGGTTTAAGTACAGAGGTTTTAAAGAGGGCGGATTTCCGTCTGTCTCTCTCCCATATGACTTTTACCCACCAGATGGTAAGGTTAATCCTGCTGGAGCAGGTCTACCGTGCCTTCAGGATTATCCGTGGAGAGCCGTATCACTTGTGATGTCAGGAAAAAGTTGATAGTGGGCACTGCCTTTAAACCTAAAATACAGTATTTACGGTATAGTGACAGAGATTAACCTGGAATTTAATACTGATATAAGTTTATTAATAGTCGATAAATATAGTTGGGATAATGGCATGTATTCAATTATGTCTATTAAAAATGAGGTAGAACAGGACGGGGTTAAATATAAGGATAAGAACCGTCTTCAATTGGCTAAATATTGGATGGAAGAGGCCTGTCATGGGCCTTTTATTTTTGCCCATTGCCTGCATCCTCTTTATAAGGTTCGATATGGATGATAACCTCTGAATTTCTGTGGTATTTTTCCCTGATGGCATCCTCTATATCATGGGCCAGCTGGTGTGTCCTTTTTACATCCAGCTCCGGGTTAACCTCAATGTGTAGGTCAATATAGAGGTCATTAATGCCGCCCCTGCTCCTGATATTATGGACACCTTTTACATCCGGAAAGGCCATTACCAGCTCACTGATCTCTGCTGCATTAATAGCTACACTGTCCAGGAGCACGTCGCTGTTTTCCCTGAAAATTTCATAGCCGGCATGGATGATGAAGCCGGCAACTATCAGGGAGACCAGCGGATCAATTACAGGGGGAAGCCCGGCTTTTACGGCTATCAAGGTCAATAAGACTCCTGAAGATATATAGATATCACTCCTGGTGTGCATGGAGTCAGAAATGAGGATCTGGCTATTCAGTTCCATTCCTTTCTTATACTCGGTAACGGAAACGATAATGTTGATAATGAGGGTGAAAACCAGTAGAAGTAGACTTTCTAAAGTGATTTCCGGAAGTACTGGCTCGCGGAATCTCTCTATGGCATTGAAAATGACCCTGGCGGCAGCCAGAAAGAGCATGATGGATATCACCAAACCGGCCAGTGTCTCATATTTCCTGTGCCCATAGGGATGTTTCTCATCTTCAGGCTGAGAGGCAAAATGGATACCGATGAGGCCAACGATGTTGGAAGCTCCGTCTGACAGGGAATGGAAGCCATCGGCAGTCATACTGGTACTCTTGATGATAGAGCCTATGATGATTTTCAGGGCAGCCACCAGCAGGTTGACCAGTAATATTATAGAAAGGACCTGCTTTATTTTCTTAAAGTTATCATTCTCCACGGGAAATCACCATCCTATGTATCTGTGCCTTTATTATATCATATAATTATCCTTTTGAAAACGACACAAGGGGGAAACAGAACGGGGCACAGAGGGACGGTTTTTCTGCATCCTTTAAAAATTTTTTATAAATATTCCAACCATCCCTAAACCTATTACACTATTTTTGTAGAAGTCTATCGATAGACATCCTCAGATGCAGAAAGGGGGGTATTATTCTGCAGCGGATTGATGGATATAAGGAAATTATTGAGCAGGAATATCTGGAGAGAATCTTCGGCTATGCCTTTAATAAGACAGGCAGGCGGCAGGATGCCGAGGAATTGGCCCAGGAGATAATTGTAGAGATATACTCAGCCCTGGAGACTGTTGAAGAAATTAATAATTTTCCAGCCTGGGTATGGTCCATCGCCAGGTATACCTTCTATAAGTGGCTGGGTAAGCAAAAGAAAAATGCCTCCATAGAAATTATCGGGCCAATTGC
>JANWJZ010000008.1 GCA_025451675.1 Halanaerobiales bacterium
AACAGTATATTAGACAATAAAGGGGAGGTAATCATGGAAGTTATCTATGATGAAAAATTAATTTTTAGATCCACTTTAATTGGCTTACTAATACTAGTAATCACTGCTGGGCCAGCTTTTGTGCTATTTATAATTAAGAAAGACTATTCACTATTCAATACATTTTACGCAGTTTTCCTTGGCCTATATTTATTATTTATTATTTCATATGCTATAAGTACTTATATTTTTGAAGCAATTTTTTTAAAAATAATGGGGGGTAAAAGAATAGAAGATAATGTTATAAAAATATTTACCAATATAAACCTTATTATAGCGGGTATATTTCTGTTTTTTTTCTGGCTAACTGAATACCTGGGGTTATTTAGTTCGGTCTGTTTATTTGCATTAAATTTTGTAATTTTTAAGGAGAATAGGTTTTTATTATCAAAAGACTATATTATCCTGGGTTCCAGGATTGTTGGAGTGGGATATATAAAAGCATATGCCATTGAAGGTGAAACTAAAATCCTGGGGCTAAAGAGAAGGAAAATAAATTTACATTTGAAGAATAATAAAATCCTTAGATATTCTGGTGATCCGGAGGGTGTTTTACTATTGGAAAGATTCCTGCAAAAAAATAATATTGAAATGATGCTGAATTGAAAGAGGTAAGTGAAACTGTTCAATCCATAATTTTTGGTGGGTTATTTATTTTTGTTTTTACCACTTTGATTAATACGCTTATCGGTATGTATATGGAATAATTGAAGGTTCCCCTGCTGAAAAAGCAGGATTGATGGTTGGAGATGAAGTATTGGGGATAATTTCAGAAAAGAAGAAACTACCTGATAGTGTAGTATACCGTACCGTTACATTATGGTATAATTACAAATAATTGGTTATTATTTATGAATATGGAGGTTGTGGAATCAAGATGGAATGCAAAAGTATAAGGAAAATAAGGTTTTTGATGCTTACTGTTATTGTTCTCTCTCTGCTTTTCAGCATTAATTCTCTGGCCGTAGAAGATGGTTCAGTTATACCAGAATTTGAGTATTATAATTTTCAACTGAACAACGGCCTGGAAGTATATGTGTTCGAGGATCACAGCATACCTCTTGTTGAGTTTTCTATATTTTACAAAGTAGGCTCCATTGATGAAGAAGAAGGCTTGACCGGTATTTCCCACTTCCTGGAACACGTCATGTTCCTGGGCACAGAAACATTGCCGAAAGGTAAAATGGAGGAATTAATTAAATCCGTCGGTGGGGATTATAATGCAATGACCAGTTATGATTTTACCTGTTATCTTTCTGTGGTTCCCTCTTCCATGCTTGAACTGGTAATGGCCATTGAGGCAGACCGTATGGTTAACCTTAAATTTGATCCGGCAGAGATTGAAAGGGAACGGGAGGTTCTCCGTCAGGAGAGAAGGAGCAGGATTGAAAATAGCGTATTTATGGTTGGACTTGAGAAGACACAGGCTGTAGCTTTTGAAGGCTCCTCCTTAAGCCACCAGATAGTGGGCTGGATGGAGGACCTTAATAATATCAGTGTGGAAGATCTGCAGAAATATTATAATAAATATTATGTTCCCAATAATGCGGTAATGGTAGTGGCCGGGGATGTGGAGGCCAATGAAGTAAAGAGATTGGCAGAGAAATATTTCGCTTATGAAAGCAGGGAAGTAATACACCAGGAATTTAAATTAGTCACTCAGGATGAAGAGATCGTAAGAGATTTTGAGTTATATACGAATTTACCCTTTGTCTGGATGTTATACAGGATACCGGAGGGAGATCATCCCGATATAATGGGAATTAATATATTATTGGGTATCCTTATAAATAATCAGAGTTCCAGGGTAAAGCAGGAGTTACAGAATAAAGAACAGTTAATCCTGGAAGCAGAGGCCATTTTGAATAGTATGCGGGTTCCTGGTTTTGTCATGGTTTATTACTTTGTAGCCAATGAGGAAATAATGGCAGAAGCCCAGGAGGCCTTTGATAGGGAGATAGAGAGAATTATTAATGAAGGTATTGAAGAGGAAGAATTACAGATTATGAAAAAAGCCCTTGAAAAAGAGCTCATTTACATGCAAAGGGATTCAACGTCTATGGCTACCAGTATCGCCTATAGTAAGTTAAGTTACAATAATCCTGACTTATATAAAGAACAATTGGCTTATGTAAAGCAACTTACTGAAGAACAGCTGATAGAAATTGCCAGAAAGTATTTCAGGCCTGAGAACCGTGTAGTAGGTAATATTGTGCCGGTAAAAGAATAGAGAGAGGATGAAAGATTGTGAGAAGGAATAGATTATTACTGGTTTTTTTAATACATATACTTCTGCTGTTTACAGTTCAGGCCAAGGTAGAATTTAGCCTGGAACTGTTTGAAGAATTAGCCAGCAATATAAATCCCATACCCTATATCAAAATACCCGAATACAGGAAGGTTGAACTGGAAAATGGGATGGTCTTTTACCTGGCCCAGGAACCGGATTTGCCTATTATTGAAGTTGTTGGTTTTATAAGAGGGGGGATGAGCCAGGAGAGTATGGAGCAGGCCGGAATTTCCTCCCTGATGGCCAGGTTAATGAATACAGGGACAAAAAATTTCAGTGAACTGGAATTGTCCAGGTATAAAGAGTTAAATGGTCTGTCCTTCGGTATCTCTTCCAGACAGGATTATTATTATTTTTCTGCTGATGCCTTGAGTTATGACAAAGAAGATTTATTTACTTTAATAGCAGAGGTGTTGAGAAATCCTGAGTTTGAGGGGGATTATTTTAACAGGATAATCCAGGAGCAATATCAGGCTATAATGCAGAATTTCTATTATGATAGTTCCCTGTTGAATATGTATTTTAATTCAACTGTCTATGGGGAGCATCCCTATGGATATAGCGATAATCTGGGTTTATTAATAACAGCATTACAGAATATAACTCCTGCTGATGTGAAAAATTTTTATCAGGAAAATATTGACCCGGCAAATATAATAATGGCTATTTCAGGTGATTTTGACCTGTCAGAGATGGAGAAATTATTGAGGGAGAAGTTTGCCGACTGGGAGAGTAAAGGTATTGAATTAAAAGAAAAAAGAGTAGTGGATAATGAAACTAATTATAACCGGGTAATCCTGGTACATAAACCAGATGCTACCCATGCGAAAATGAAGATGGGTTATATTTTCTATGATCAGAGTTATGAAGACAGGGTTACCTTCACTATGGCAAACCTGATTTTTGGTGGAGGGGATTTTTCCAGCAGGTTAATGGATAATCTGAGAAGCAGCCTGGGTTATGTTTATGGTATTAGCTCAGCTTACCAGTTGTACGATTCAGGCGGCCTTTATTTTATAACCACAGATGTGGCTCCGGAAAAGGCTTATGAAACCAGAGAAGCTATAAAAGCCGAGATGCTGGCTATTAAAGAAGGAAAGAAGGCAATAAGTGAAAATGAGTTATTCAGGATAGTCAACCTGTATAATGCTTTCTTCCCCAGGACCTATAAAGAGGAGATTACTGTATTAGCTGATATTATGTATGCCCGGGAAATTTTAGGTGAAAGCGATAATTATATCAATGAATATATAGAAGAGTACAATAATCTGACAGCTGCCCAGGTACAGGAGGTATTTGCCAGGGATACTTTCCCGGAAAGGTTTTTGACTGTGATCGTCGGCAGGAAAGAGGATATTTTACCGGCCTTTCAGGAGCAGGGTATAGAGGTAGAGCTAGTAGAGCTATTTTAATTCAATTATTTTAGATGAATAGGAGGCTGGCCTGCAGTAGAACAGGCCAGCTTATTTCTGTATTGACCTCTGTCACCTTGCCTGGCCGGGAAACACATGTTTATTAATGGTTAAGAGAAATTGCCAGTTTATACTTTTATTGATATAATTGATAAGAAAAGAGTCTATACTTTAAAAAAATCCAGTAGAAGAGGTGGAATCAAAGTTGAAAGAAATCTGGCAACTTTTTATGATGTTTTTCCGTATTGGTAGTTTCACCTTTGGCGGAGGCTATGCTATGCTGCCGATACTGCAAAGGGAATTGGCTGAAGAGAAAAAATGGATTAGCTCAGAGGAGCTGATTGATTTTTACGCCATTGGCCAATCTACACCGGGGATTATAGCCGTAAATACAGCTACCCTGATTGGTTATAAAAGGAAAGGAATCCCGGGAGCCATCTTTGCCACTACAGGAATGGTTGCCCCTTCATTGATCATAATAACCCTGATAGCCAGTGTTTTTCAGAGGTTTCAGGAATATGCTATAGTCCAACATGCCTTTGCCGGTATCCAGATTGCTGTGATAGCGTTGATTGTTGATACAGTGATCAAGATGGGGAAAACGGCTATCAAAGATTTCAGTGGTCTCATTATTTTTATCCTTGCTTTTCTTTTATTATCGTTCCTGGGCATTTCTTCAATCATAGTTATTGTCTGTTCAGCCCTTGCCGGCATTTTGATACAGAATAGGCAAATGCAGGGAGAAGCAGTAATAAATCAAGGTATAGATGGTGATAAAAAATGATCTACATAATCCTTTTTTTTGAGTTTTTTAAAATAGGCCTTTTTTCTGTCGGTGGAGGACTGGCTACACTGCCCTTTTTAAAGGAATTAATAGATAAATATGGCTGGATTACACAGGAAGAACTCTTAAACATGATTGCTATTTCTGAATCTACACCAGGGCCCATTGGAATCAATACAGCTACCTATGTAGGTTATAGTGTAGGCGGTATTTTAGGAGGGATAATTGCTGTAGCAGGTATAGTGGCCCCTGCACTTATAATAATCATCATTATTGCCCATTACTTTGACCGGTTTTACGAACGACCTCTGGTTAAAGGGGCTTTTATGGGAGTAAGGCCGGCAGTGACAGGCTTAATTGCCTCTGTAGCTTTTGGCCTGGGGAGGAGCGAGTTGTTTAATCCAGGATTTACTGGTCTGGCTTTCCTGAACTTAAAGGCGATCCTTTTGTTTCTTATAATGTTATACCTGATTTATAGGTATAAGAAACACCCGATAATCTACATAATCACTGCAGCCATCATTGGAATAATATTTAAATTTTAGATGTCCTCTATAGACTTTCCTTTTCTTAAGCAAAGAATTTTTTAGATTGGGTGCCGGGATACTACCTGACATTAAATTAGTCAGGAGTATATAGAGAATTAAGGAATGGAGAGTGAGGATTTATGGAGGAGAAGAGAAGTTATTATCCAAATGTTAAACAGGCTATTGTATTGACTCTGGTATGTATCTTATTGCAATTTTTGTATGGTGGGCTGATAGGTTTTGTTTATGGTTTTAGAGCTGGCTTAACTGGTGAAGAATATATATTTGATCCAGCAAATAATACCTTACAGTACATAATAGTTTATATCTTAGGTTCAGTCATTGTATTGGGAGGTCTTAGTTATTATATAACCAGAAAGAAGGACATAAGCCTGTCGGCTATTAAAGGCAATTCCGGTAAAGAGGGTATTTTATACCTGTATGTTTTGCTATTGATGGCCGGGCTGACCATAATTGTATCAGAAGTAAGTAATCTATTCGAGCTTTTTGTGGCAAAAAGTGATTTTTTTACAGGAGTTATGGAAGGCCTGTTAGGGCAAAATATAATCCTGGTTTTTATAGTTATGTGCGTTGTTGCACCCGTTTTTGAAGAGATTTTATTTAGAGGTATAATCCTGCGGGGTCTGCTGAAAAATATTAAACCCTGGCCGGCAATTTTAGTGAGTTCTTTATTGTTTGCTATATTCCATCTGAATATCTGGCAGGGGATATCATCTTTTCTTTTTGGTATTTTTATGGGCTGGGTGCTATACAGGACAGGTTCCCTGTATCTGGTTATTTTCTCCCATTTTGTGATTAATTTTATGGCCTTCCTGGCCAGCCGGAATGTAATCAATGTTCCCGGTTATACCTACCCCAGTGAAACAGGATTTCAACCCCTCTGGTTTAATCTAATCGGGCTGATTTTAGTCATAGCAGGTATTGCTTTAATAAAGCAGAAGAGTGATAATAATATTGAAATAAATACTACAGTATTAGATCAATAGTAGCTTATCAGGATATAGAGAAATTAATCAAAACAATGGAAAGGTTGGTATATAAGTGGTTCTAATAGATACACATGCACATCTTGATTCAGGACGTTACAATAAAGACAGGGATGAAGTCATCAAAAATGCCCGGGATAACGGTGTCTCCTATATTGTGAATATCGGGGCAGACCTGCAGTCCAGCAGGTATTCAGTGCATCTGGCCAGAAAATTCCCCTTCATCTTTGCCACCGTCGGTATTCACCCCCATGATGCCGTTACCCTTGATGACGCTGTTCTGGCGGAATTGGAGAAACTGGCCGGTGATGAAAAGGTAGTAGCCATCGGCGAAATTGGCCTGGATTATCATTATGACCATTCTCCCCGGGATATCCAGAGGGCTGCCTTTATAAAACAACTGGAATTGGCTAAGGAATTGTCCTTACCTATCGTGGTTCATAGCAGGGAAGCGGAAGAAGATAGCATTGATATCCTGAAGGAACATTACGCTGGGGCAGGTACCGGCATATTGCATTGTTTCAGTGGCAGCCTGGAGATGGCCAGAGAAGCCCTGGAAATGGGCCTGTATCTGGCCTTTGGGGGCGTGGTCACCTTTAAGAATGCCGGCGGTCTGCTGGAGGTTTTAAAGGAGATTCCCCTGGATAGGATTCTCCTTGAAACGGATTGCCCCTATTTGACTCCGGTACCCCACCGGGGGAAGAGGAATGAGCCAGCCTATCTCCGCTATGTGGCAGAGAAGATAGGGGAGATAAAGGGTATAAGTATAGAAGAAATTGCTGAAATAACCACTGCCAATGCTATCAGGGTCTATAATCTAAGTAAATTTATAGCTTCCCCGGAGGGATGAGCAGAGGATTATTTTTAGATGTTGGAGAATATAGGGATATAAGGGGGGTGCTTTATGCCAGGTAGTTTTAGCCCGGGAAAACTCCTGATTTATATCGGCCTGCTTTTGATTTTTATTGGCGGTTTTATCCATTATTTCGGCGGAGCCCTTGCCTGGTTCGGCCGTCTCCCGGGAGACATCCGGGTTGAGAGGGAAAATTTCCGCTTTTATTTTCCCATCACCAGTATGTTATTCATCAGCCTGATTTTAAATATAATCATCAGGATAATCAGCTTCTTCACTAAATGAATAAGGGAAATCCTGTAAGCGTATAATCTTTTATATTAAGATATGTTCAAATCCGGCAGCTTAAACTGCCGGATTTTTTATTTTGTCTGCAGGATTTTATTACGGTTAGCTGCGTAAACTGTTAAAATCATCCACCCGGTTTGCTGCCATTTATCTGTTACATAAGGAAAAAACAATCTCATAATAAAGATATAAATTTACTTGACATTATGGGGAATGTTGTGCTAGACTGTTATTGATTGAAATTGAGAATCGTTTTCATTCAATCCGGTTTTATATTTATCAATATACATAGCAAAGTATTGAGGAAAGGTCCTGAGGTTAAATGAAGAAACGATATCTGGTTGTCCTTTTAATTTTATTGTCTATTATCTCCCTCTTTATAGGTGTCCGGAAGATATCTTTCCAGGATATTCTGAGGTTAGAAGATGCTGCCATAAGAACCATGGTATTGAGCAGGATACCAAGGCTGATCAGCCTGATTCTGGCGGGAATGGGGATGAGTATAAGCGGCCTGATAATGCAGCAGTTGAGCCAGAATAAATTTGTTTCACCTACGACGGCAGGAACCATTGATTCGGCCCAGCTGGGTATTCTCTTTTCTTTAATTGTTTTTCCAGCAGCGAGTACAATCATAAAGATGTTGCTCTCTTTTCTTTTTGCCCTTGCCGGAAGCCTGCTTTTCATGTTCATATTACGAAAGATAAAAATGAGGAATACGGTAATCATTCCGCTGCTCGGTATAATGATGGCCAATATCATCGGTTCAGTCAGCAGTTTCTTTGCCTACCGTTACAATCTCGTCCAGAGCCTGTCTTCCTGGATGCAGGGTAACTTCTCCATGGTTATCAAAGGAAGGTATGAACTCCTATATATCAGTGTACCCCTGGTGCTGATAGCCTATCTATATACAAACCAATTTACCATTGCAGGGATGGGAGAGGATTTTGCCTTTAATCTGGGTTTGAATTACAACAGTGTTGTAAATATAGGGATTTCCATAGTGGCCTTAATTTCAGCCCTTGTTGTGATTACTGTAGGCCGGATACCTTTTTTAGGCCTGGTTATCCCCAATCTTATTTCCATATACTATGGTGATAATTTAAGAAAGAATATAATTCCTACTGCATTGGCCGGGGCAATATTTTTACTTTTTTCCGATATATTGAGCAGGATAGTTATTTACCCCTATGAAATACCCATCAGCCTCACTGTAGGAATCCTCGGCAGTATAATTTTCCTTTATCTACTTTTCAGGAGGAATCGTTGATGAAAACGAAGCAAAAAATATATACTCTGTCTTTAATCCTTTTACTCCTGCTTTTTCTATACCTTGCCCTGGGCCTGAACCCCGTAATCTGGCGTTATGCTTTATCTCTAAGGATACCGAAAACTATTGCTTTGCTACTGGTAGCAGCTTCTATAGCCTTCTCTTCTGCAGTCTTTCAGACCCTGACCAATAACCGTATCCTGACTCCCAGTGTACTTGGATTGGATTCCCTCTATTTATTCATTCAAAGCTTCATAGTTTTTGTCTTTGGTTCAGGTATGTTGGCCAGGCTGGGAGAGAATTTTAACTTTATAGTCTCTGTAGCTTTTATGGTGGGTTTTTCCCTGCTGCTGTTCCGCCTCCTTTTTAAGGGGGAGGGGAGGAATATCTTTTTCCTGTTGCTGGTCGGTTTAGTATTGGGAACTTTTTTTCAGAGTCTTTCTACCTTCATGCAGGTTTTAATAGACCCCAATGAATTCCTGGTCATACAAAACAGGATGTTTGCCAGTTTTAATAACATGAATACAGAAATCCTCTGGCTGGCATTATTGATTACTTCTCTGGCTATCCTTTTTTCCCTGAAAGATTTAAGGAAGCTGGATGTACTTTCCCTGGGCAGGGAGAATGCCATTAATCTCGGAGTCAATTATGATCATATGGTTAAGAAGTTTCTAATCATTATCTCTATCCTTGTCTCTGTCTCCACTGCCTTAGTTGGTCCGATAACCTTTCTGGGTCTTCTGGTAGTCAATCTGGCCCGGGAAATCCTTAAAACCTTTAAACATAAATATTTGATTATCGGTGCAATACTGATTGCCTCCATTGCCCTGACCTTTGGACAGTTGCTGGCAGAGAGGATAATGAATTTCAGCACTCCCATCAGCATAATTATCAACTTTATTGGCGGCCTATATTTCATATATCTATTGTTAAAGGAGAGTAAGATATGATTGAGGTAAAGAGTGTAGTTAAGCAGTATGGCAGGAAGAGGGTCCTGGATAATGTCAGCCTGAAGATAGAAAAGGGCAGGATAACTTCTTTTATTGGACCAAATGGTGCCGGTAAAAGTACCCTGTTATCGATCATAAGCCGGTTAATCGGGAGAGACGGGGGAGAGGTCTATCTGGAAGGCCAGCTGATTGATAGTATTGATTGTAATGATTTTGCCCGGAAATTATCTATTCTGCGGCAGACAAATCATATTAATGTCAGGTTGACAGTCCGGGATCTGGTCAGCTTTGGCCGTTTCCCTTACTCGGAAGGGAAGTTAAAGGTTGCAGACCTGGAACATATAGAGAAGGCACTGGAGTATACACAACTGAAGGATGAGCAGTATAAATATCTGGATGAATTAAGTGGCGGCCAGAGGCAGAGGGCCTTTATTGCCATGGTTATAGCCCAGGATACAGATTATATCCTCCTGGATGAGCCATTGAACAATCTGGATGTAAAACATTCCGTAGAAATAATGAAGATCTTGAGGAGACTGGTACGGGAATTGGGCAAAACGGTTGTCATAGTTATGCATGATATAAATTTTGCTTCCTGCTATTCAGATCATATTGTTGCTTTTAATAAAGGGCAGGTTGTAAAGGAAGGGGATGTAGAGGAGATTATCAGGAAAGAAGTGCTGGAGGATGTCTATGATACCAATTTTGTTGTTCAGGATATAATGAATCGCCGGATTTGCTTTTACTATTGATTGTACTACTGAATAAAAGGGGTTTTTTACTTAATTAATATCAAAATTCATGGGGTGGTTGAAATGTCAAAAAACAGGATTTTTTCAGTACTTATCTTAATGTTATTTATTTTATCTGCTCTGGTAATGGCAGAGACAATCAATGTCCAACACTCTTTAGGGAAGGCAGTTGTCAGGAAAAATCCAGCCAGGGTAATTGTTTTTGATTATGGGTCACTGGATACCCTGGAAAGGATGGGTATAGATATAATTGGATTACCAAAGAGCAATTTGCCTGCTGTTTTTGCAAAATATAATGATGATAAATATGAGAATGTAGGAACTTTATTTGAACCTAATTTTGAGAAGATTTATGGACTGCGGCCAGATTTAATAATTATTTCCACCCGCCAGGCAGAGGTGTATAAAGAGCTGAGCCGTATTGCTCCTACCATTTACATGGAAGTTACCGGTTCCGACTACATAGGTTCTGTCAGGAAAAATGCCAGGATACTGGGTGAGATATTCGGTAAAGAGGATTTTGTAGAAGGCGAACTGGAGAAAATCCGCAGGGCCACAGAGGAATTGAGGGAAAAAGTTAAAATCAGCGGTAAGAATGCTTTAATTGTCATGGCCAATGACGGTTCATTGAGTGTTTACGGCCCCGGTTCCAGGTTTGGAGTCATACACGATGAATTTGGTTTTATTCCTGTTGATGAGGGCATACAGGTGGCCAACCATGGCCAGAGTGTAAGTTTTGAATATATTTTAGAGCAGAATCCTGATTATATATTTGTTATAGATAGGGCAGCGGTTACAGGCGGCAGTATTTCCGCAAAGCAGATGTTTGAAAATGAACTGATTAAGGAAACCGATGCCTATAAAAATGGAAATATCATATATCTCAATTCTGAAATCTGGTATGTTGCTTCAGGAGGCTTAAGTGGCACAATGACGATGATTAAGGATATAGCCTCTGCATTTTAATTTAAATTAGCAATTATCTTATTTTATATTTGCTTAATTACCATTGTTAGATTCCCCCATTCTATAAACCCGGCAGTTTATTCTGCCGGGATTTTTTGTAATTATGGCAAACATATGTTTGACACAACAGTAAAATAATGGTATTATATAATAAACCTGTTGATAGTAGCCGGCTGAGATGATAATATAATTAATGAAAGGGTAAATATAACTTTGAGGTACAGGATGAGTTTGATATAGATGAAATCGTTAAGTTGGTTGAAGAACAGGGTCTAAAGGAGGGTGAGATTATAATGACGATGGCAGATAAACTTCGTCAAGAAGGAAGGCAGCAGGGATTACAGGAGGGAATACAAAAAGGTAGATTGGAAGGCATACGGGATGAATTGATTGATACTGTGGCAATATTGTTAAGTAAAAATTAGATTTGTGTAATGGCAACCTGGATGTAAAGCTGAGGGAATTGGATATAGAAAAGCTGAGGAGGATACGGGATAATATACTGGAGATTAGTTCACTGGAAGATCTGGATAAGTATATTAATTAATTTTTTTGCTAAATAAAATTAAAGTGGTTTTGAAAAATCCTGATAGGAAAACTATCAGGATTTTTTTGCATGTCATGGAACTATATTATTAAAAGGTCCAGACTCAATGA
>JANWJZ010000009.1 GCA_025451675.1 Halanaerobiales bacterium
ATTATATTTTAAAATAACAAGAACAAAGGGTTTTCCTTTGTTCTTTTTAATTTATATTTTTTTAAAATATTGTCATAATAATATTAAGGCATCATTTTATTATATAATATAATTTGTATATAAAGCAAGGAAGGAAATAACTGAGAAAAAATTAATAATATTATATAATAGTATAAACTTAAAATTTTACATAAAAAAAACAGGGAGGAATTAAAAATTTCCGCTGTGAATAATTTACTGGAAGCTATTAAAAAGCGGCGTAGTTATTATGGTATTGGCGGGGAAAGGATAGTTCCGGAAGAGAGGATTGAAGAACTGGTTAAAGAGGCAGTAAAGTATGTGCCCAGTGCCTTTAACTCACAGAGTGCAAGGGTAGTCGTCTTGTTTGGGCAAAATCATAAAAAATTGTGGGACATAACTGAGGAGACCCTGAGAAAGATAGTGCCGGAAGGCCAGTTTGCTTCTACAGAAAAGAAAATGGCTGGATTCCGCAGCGGCTATGGGACAATCCTCTTTTTTGAGGATGATGCTGTAATAAAATCCCTGCAGGAACAGTTCGAGCTGTATAAAGATAATTTCCCTATCTGGTCACAGCAATCCAGTGGAATGTTGCAATTTGCTATCTGGACTGCCCTTGAACTGGAAGGGCTGGGTGCATCATTGCAGCACTATAATCCTTTGATAGATGAGGCAGTTAAGGCAGAGTGGAATATACCGGAAAGCTGGCGTCTGATTGCCCAGATGCCCTTTGGTAACCCGACGGCAGAGCCGGGTGAAAAGGACTTCCAGCCAATAGAGGAACGGGTCAAGGTATTTAAATAATGCTTTATTAAAATAAGACCTGGTGCCGATTACTGGTACCAGGCTTTTTTTAAGTATAAGATTAAAGTTTCCTGTAGGCCAGGTCAAGGATTAAGATTAAAAGGACCAGATAGATACTGTATAATTTAGGGATATCCAGTATTCTCTCAGGTTCTTTTTCCTTTATTTCTTTATCTTCCCTTTTTTCCTGTTCCTTTTCTTCTTCTTTTTTTTCTTGTTCTTCCTCATCACATGGTTCATAAAATTCTATATTCAGTTGTTCCAGTACATTGCTGATTTTATTGCAGATAGTGGCTCTGTTGGAACCGGCAAAAAGCAGGCCGACGGCTCTGTTTTCTTTGTCGAGGACAAGGGAACCACTATCTCCGCCTTCTGAAAAAGCATCAGCCACGATTTGATCTGTAAAAATGGCTTCCCTTAGAGGATCCAGCCTGACCCGCACGGTACTATCAATAGCCCTGATCCGGGATTCTGTTAATCCAGTGGTCCTGCCGCTTTTGACTACCGTCACACCTATCTCTGCTTCCGCAATCCCCTTTATCTGGCCGATTTCCAGGATGCTGTTTTCCACTACTTCTTTGCTAACCGGTTTAGCTACTGCACAGTCCACTGTATTGTGAATAGGCCTGAAGATACTTCTGGTAGGTTCCAGGGGCACAAAGCGGTACAGATGGGCGATGGTGTCCCTTTCTTTACTGCCATTGTCGTAGGCAGCGGGCTGCAAGATGGGATCCCCGATTTTGGCCTTTCCATCACGGCCGTTACTGGTGTTGGCCAAAATATGATTGTTGGAGAGGATCAGGGGTTCACCGGTTTCTTTGTCTTTAACTATAGCGCCGAGGGTGCCGGCTGTTATACTATAGTGGCCGATACTTACACCACCAGGTGCCGGGCGGAATTTTTTATCCCGGGGAATTTGCAGTAATCTTATCTCACCTACTTCCTGGACGTCAGTTTTCATACCATCCAGTTGCTGGGGAATAATATCCTCTTTTTCCAGTTCGGCTTCCGGTAATTTTTGATCAACCATGACGATGATACATTCTTCATCGGTCATGTCATTATCCTTTATTTTTTTGCCATAGCCAACCCCTACGACATGATTTAATGGCAACAATTTCTCTGTATATTTTTTCAGTATTTCATGATATGATTTATTCAATGGCTTACCCTCCTTTTCCCAGAATTATTTCCCATGTTATTATTGTATTTATGAGGGTTTGTCCAGGTGAACTGAGGGCGAAAAATTTTTTAATTTAATCTCTTTTTAATGATGAATTAATCTTTTTCTAATGATAAAGGGGAACTTTTTTGTTATCCTTATTTCATGGGGCAATAATTTGTATAATTTAAATTATAATAATTAAAGTGAAAAAAGGAGGAGAAATGAGTAAATGAGAGGTAAATTTAGCAAAACAGTGCTGTTACTTTTATTGTTGGTTTTTTCCTGGTCTTTAATGGCTGGAGAAAAGATAGTCATTGATTTGAATACTGCCATTAAAATGGCTCTGGAAAATGACCTGAATTTCAGGATAGCTACAATTAATTATGAAAAGAATAAACTGGAGCAGGAAAAGAGAGAGGCCAATTACTTATTACAGGCATCCCGCTATAATGAACTGGAGATGGAGATTTCCCGCATTTCCATGGAAAACTCCTATAGAAATACGGTCAATAGCCTTATTAATAATGTTATTAAGGAATATGCAGATCTCTGGCTGGCCGGCCTGGATCTGGAGATAAAGGAGAAGACTTTTGCCCTGGAAGAACTGCGCTGGCAGGAAGCCCGGAAACAATATGAGATTGGAGATATCGGTAGTATCAGCCTCCTGGAACAGGAAAATGCATATAATAATGCAGCCTTTAACCTGGAAATAGCCAGGGATGATTATCAGCAGCGTAAAAAGGAATTCAGCAGGAAACTGTATCCTGTGGAAGGGGAACTGGAGTTAGCAGGACTGGTTTACATAGAGGAATGGGAGATTGCTGAAAAGGAAGTCCTGGAGACAGCCCTTGAGAATAGTACTGAGCTGGAACTGGCCAGGGCAAGGGTACTCCTGGCAGAGATAGATCTGGAGAGGGCAGAGGTTTCTGCCGCTGAACTGGATAGAAAAATAAAGGATAAGTCCCTGGAAGCAGCCAGACTGGAACTGGAAAATAGCAGGGAAGAACTGCTGGATAAGGTACAGCAGTCCTATTATCAGTTTAAACAGGCTGTTAAAAGGATTAAGTTAAGTGAGGAAAGATTGAAAGGGGCAGAGGAAAGGTACAGAATCAGGGAGCAACAGTATGCTGCCGGTTTAATTACCAGAGTGGAGGTACTGGAATATGAGTTAAATCTCCTCCAGGCCCGTTATAATTATTATTCTGCTATTGCCAATTATTATCAGGCAGAGAATAACCTGCGGCAAAATCTGAATCTGCAGACAGGGGTGTTACTGAATGAATAGATTAATGAATAAAGAAGAGGATAAGAAGCGGTTAAATAAGAGGATAGTTAGCCTGGTACTTTTAATATTACTGGTATCTGCCAGTACGCTTTTTGCTGGAGAACTGGCTGGAGAGCTGAGCCTGGAGGAGGCCATTGCTTACGGTTTGGAAAATAATAGCGGCCTCAGGACTGCCTATGAGGAGTTGCAGAGACAGGAGAGGAATCTGAGGGAGGCCATCCAGCTGAAATGGCAGGTAGGCCTGGAGGCCAATTATGGCTGGAATTTTCAACAGGCCAGAGACCTGGATTTAAGCGGCGCTGATAAAGGCGATTATAGTGTCAGTATTTCTGCCGGTAAGAACTTCCTCTCCGGTTTAACTCTCAACCCGGGATTCAATATAAATGAGAATGAGGTGACAGGGGATATTGAGGCATCTTATTCATTTGCTATCCGGAAGCCCCTTTATCCACTGGTACCATCTGAGTTGGCCCGCAGTTATTATAAAAGCGAGCAGGACCTGGTAAAGGCCAGGCGTAGTTTTGCCGGAAGCCAGCTCAATGCGGTCCTTTCCTGGCTCAATACTTACCTGAACCTGGAGAGGATGGAGAGCAGGCTGGCCATTTATCAGGAGAACCTCCTGAAAGCAGAGGCCAATCTGGAGAAGGTACTGGCCAGGGTAGAAATCGGTGATGCAGCGAAAAATGAGATCCTGGCAGCCAGGCTGGGCCTGGAAAATGCCCGCTATTCCCTGCAGGAGGCAGAGAATAACCTGGAAAACCTCCGTTTTGATTTTCTGAATGACCTGGGACTGGACCCGGAAAGAGAGATTATAATCAGGGACAACAATGAATTCCTGGTTAATCTAAGGGATAAGGTGGAAAGCCAGGTAGCTCAATTCCTGGCCCTGGACAGGGAGGCCCTGATGGAGATGGTGGAAAAGAATAATGCCAGGTTAAAGGCTAACCTGCTGGAGAGGGAGATACTGGAGAAAGAACTGGAATGGCTGGAGAAAGAAGGCGGCCCGGAGATAGGCTTAAGCAGTAATTATAACTCAGAGCGGGATAACTTAAGTATTGGTTTGACCTTATCCTATTCCCTCTATGATGGCGGCAGGCATAAGCTTAATATGGAGAATAAAGAAAAAGAGCTCAGGGATAACCTGCAAAACTATGATGATATATATAGACAGCTAAAGCAGGAATTGAAAAAGCAGCTGGAAAAATTGGAATTATCCAGGATGGCGCTGAACAGGGCTGAATTAAGCCTGGCCAGGAGCCAGAATGAACTGGAACTGGCAGAAATACAGTTGGAAATGGGTATTATAGATTACCTGGAATATCAGGATAAATGGATTGCAGCAGCTGAAGCCAGGATTTCTCTTAAGTCACTGGAAGATGAATTGTTTTTGAACAACCTGGATTTTCTTAATTTAGTGGATCAAGGCCTACTCTCTGAATTAATAGGAGGGATAGAGAGATGATAAAAAAATACTGGAAACTTATAGCAGTCGTACTTGTAATTATCCTGGCTTTTCTGTTTGTCAGGAGCAGATTCCTGGCTAAAGGGCCAGAATTAGCTGTGCTGAGGCCGGGAATGACCATAAAGGCAGAGAAGGGGACAGTACGGGAGACTATTTCCGCAGAAGGATTCATAGAACCAATCCATGCTGAAAAGCTGAATTTCCCTGCCAGGACCGGTAGTGTGAAGGTAGAAAAAATCCATGTCAAAAAGGGAGATTATGTTGAAGAGGGGCAATTGCTTATTGAACTGGATAAGACAGAAGCCAGGTTGTCTTATCTCCAGAGGGAGAATGCCTATAACAGGGCCCTGATTAATGGTTCCCGGAATGAGATAGAGGAAGCCAGATTGAATCTGGAGCTGGTTAAGAATAATCTCGCCAATCTGGATCTCCGGGCTCCCTTTGCGGGTATAGTCACGGATATTTATCTTGAGGAAGGTAGTTATTATACCAGCGGGGATGCAATAACCATTAAAGATATAAGCAGGTATCAGATTGAGGTAAGTGTTGATGAAAGTAAAATACCCATCGTCAAGACAGGACTGCCGGTTGAGGTTACCCTGATTTCCCTGCCCGGTGTTAAGTTGACAGGAGTGGTCAGTGAAATCGGTAATGAAGCCAATAATGCTTATGCTACAGTGACGATTCCGGTTAAGGTCCTCCTGGATGAGATAGATTATGATATCAAACTGGGGGTTTCTGCCCAGGTGGAAATCATTGTCAATGAAGTGAAGGATGAGATAGTCGTTCCTGCCACAGCAGTATTTTCCAGGGCCGGCAGGGATTATGTCATGAAGGTAGTCGATGGGGAGACAGTTGAAGTACCGGTGGAGACCGGCCCCACTGATGGCCTCAGGATTGCCATAATGTCGGGACTGGAAGAAGGGGATGAGATTTTAGTCAATACTTACATGTATAGCCAGCAGGCCGGAAATGTCCGGGGTTCTGTTGGTTTCCGGGCAGGCGGCGGAGTGGTGATTGGAGGACCAGGGCGATGATTAAGGTACAAAATCTGTGGAAAGTCTACCAGAATGGTTCCATAAAGGTAGAGGCCCTGAGAGGTGTTTCTTTTGAGGTTGCGGAAGGCGAGATGGTGGCCATCATGGGGCCTTCCGGTTCCGGTAAATCTACCCTGATGCATTTACTGGGTTGTCTTGATACACCGACTTCCGGGAAATATTATCTGGCGGGAAACGACGTTTCTTCCCTGAAGGAAGACCAGCTGGCAGAAATCCGCAATCAGCATATTGGTTTTGTCTTTCAACAGTTTAATCTCCTCAGCCGGGTAAGTATCCTGCATAATGTGGAAGTACCTCTAATCTATCGGGGAGTAAAGAAAAGAAAGAGAGAAAAGATTGCCAGGGAATACCTGGAGAAGGTTGGCCTGGGGAACCGCCTGCACCATAATCCTAATGAAATTTCCGGAGGACAGAGACAGCGGGTGGCTATTGCCAGGGCCCTGGTCAACCAACCATCCCTTATACTGGCTGATGAACCTACCGGCAATCTGGATACCAGGACAGGAGAAGAGATCATGGAATTTTTCTGTCAATTAAATGAACAGGGCCATACCATTATCCTGGTTACCCATGAAGAGAATATTGCCCGTTATGCCCGGAGAATCCTCTATATAGTCGATGGTGAGATTACGAGGGATGAGGTGATCTCCTGATGTTTTTTGAGACATTGAAGATAGCTATACGTAGTTTATATAGCAATAAAATGAGGACATTTCTTTCCATGCTTGGTATCATTATCGGAGTTGCGGCAGTTATCGCAATTATATCTATTGCTTCCGGTAGCCGGGCCCAGGTAACCAGCAGTATCTCTGAGATGGGTTCCAATTTGATTACTATCAGTCCGGGTTTTCGCCGGGGGCGTTTTGGCAGGTTTGGTTCCAGTGCAGAGAATATTTTTACCATGGAACTGGCTGAGGCCATAATTGCCTACTGCCCGTCTGTAAAGAATATTGCCCCCAACAGCCAGAGTTCCGGTTATTTCATGTATGGAAATAGCAATTACATGGGCACCCTTGTGGGTACAACAGTCGAATACCTGGAGATAAATAATTATAAGACGGCACAGGGTAAATTTTTCAGTTCCTACGATCTGGAAGAGGCTACAGATGTGATAGTCCTTGGTTCCGAACTGGCTGAAAAACTCTATGGAGGGGAAAACCCCCTGGGTAGCAGACTGACTTTCTACTATAATAACCAGCGCCTGGTCTTCAGGGTTATCGGAGTAATGGAAGAAAAGAGCCTGGGTATTACCGGTAATCTGAATAACAGTGCCTATATACCCATCACCTATTATCTTAATACTATCGGTAACGGACGGCATGTGGACAGCTTTATTGCCCAGGCCAATTCGTCAACTGAAGCCAGCCAGGCTGTGGCCCAGATTGATTATCTATTATCCAAATATGCGGCCAGCACTGAAGATTACCGCCTGATGAGCCAGGATGCCTTGCTGGAGACCATAAATCAGATTACAGCAACGATGACCCTGATGTTAGGCGGCATAGCCGGTATTTCCCTTCTGGTTGGCGGGATTGGTATAATGAATATAATGCTGGTTTCTGTAACCGAGCGGACCAGGGAAATCGGTATCCGTAAGGCATTGGGAGCCAAGAGGAAGCATATCCTCAGCCAGTTTGTAGTTGAGGCAATGACCCTGAGTAGTATTGGCGGGATTATCGGTATCCTGGTCGGTTATGGTATTGCTTCCGGTATAGCCCGCCTGGGCGGATGGCCCCTGGTCTTTTCCGTACCGACAGTACTCCTGGCCTTTGGTTTTTCCCTGGGAGTAGGTTTATTCTTTGGTATTTACCCGGCTCATAAGGCCTCCAGGCTGGATCCTGTCCAGGCTCTGAGTTATGAATAATTTATTTTATGTTATATCTTTAAAGTATTTTGTTTTTGTGGTATAGTATAGTAAAGAATAAAGTAATGAAAAAATAAATAAGGACAAATAATACAGGTTGCATTCATGATATTGGCCGGAAATATCATGAGGCATTAAAATGGGAAACAGGTGAAAGGCCTGTGCGGTCCCGCCGCCGTATGGTTCATAGGGACGGTTTATCACGCCACTGGGAAACCGGGAAGGCAAACCGTTGTCGAACCGAGCCGGAAGACCTGCCTGTATTATCAAACACCGGAACTCACGGGTCATGAGGGGGTGTTTAAGCAGAAGGACAGTAAGGCAGTATTACTGGATTATCTTTAATACTGTGATTCTGTGCTTACTTATGTTATCAAACCCTTTCAACCTGGATTGAAAGGGTTTTTTAATTGGCTGAGGATTATGGTCAGGCTTATATGGTTTAAAAAATATGATTTCGGGAGTGATAAAGATGGATAAAAAGAAGATTTTATTGATCGTACTGGCTATTGTTCTGGCGGGAGCCCTGCTTTTTGTTTACAATAAGTTCATGCTGCCAGAGACTGTTGAAGGGGAAAAGGAAGTCAGCATACGGATAATTATTGAAGAAGAGGGAGTGGACAGGCTTTTCACCTACAGGACTGACCATGATTACCTCTATGCCCTGCTGAAGGAGAAAGAAGAAGAATTGGGGGCCAGTTTTGAGGAATATAGTTTTGGTGTAATGCTGGCTGGCCTGATGGATTACAGGGCAGAGCAGGCCAGGAATGAGTTTTTCCATATCTCCGTAAATGGGGAGGATGCCATGGAGGGTATCCAGCAGTTACCCTTAAAAGATGGTGATATCTATACTTTTAAGCTGATGAAGTGGTAATATGAGAAACAGTGTTAAGGAGATTGCCCTGATTGGCCTGCTGAGTGCCACAATTACGGCAGCAAAATTCGCTTTAAGCTTCATACCCAATATAGAGGTTGTTACCCTGCTTTTTATACTATATACAACTGTATTCGGGTTGAGGCCAACCCTGTTCGCTTCCCTTATTTTTTCAACCACAGAGATCCTTATCTATGGTTTTTCTACCTGGCTGATTGGTTATTATATCATCTGGCCGGTATTGATTTTGCTGACACATTTTCTGCAATACCGGATTAAAAGCGAATATGGCTTTGCCTTTTTGGGGGGCCTGTTTGGGCTCTTGTTTGGGCTCTTTTTTGCCCTGGTGGAATCCTGTTTCTATGGAATCTTTTACGGTATCTCCTACTGGATAAAAGGCATTCCTTTTGATATAATACATGGTGTATCCAATTTTATTATCATTTTAAGCCTGTATAAACCATTGCGGAATATGCTGGATAATTTTGTGAAAAGCGGATTTCTGAAAAAAGGAAGCTAGAGGGTGTGGGTATGTATTTTATCAGTGTTGAACTGCAGGAAAAACTGAGGAAAATAAAGATGTTGATCATGGATGTGGATGGTACCCTGACTGATGGGAAGATCTACCTGGGCAATGATGGGGAAGAGCTGAAAGCTTTCAATGTCAAGGATGGACTGGGCATTAACCTTTTGCACAGGGAGGGGATCATCCCGGCCATAATTACCGGCAGGAAATCCGAGATAGTCAATATCAGGGCCAGGGAATTAAGGATAGAGGAAGTCTATCAGGGTGTAAAGGATAAACTGGCAGTGTATAAGCATTTAAAGGAGAAGTATGGCCTGCAGGATGAAGAGATTGCCTATGTGGGTGATGATTTGAATGATTTGCCCATTATGGAAGAGGTAGGGATAAGTTTTACCGTCAGGGATGGCGCCAGGACATTACAGGAAAGATGTGATTATTGTGCCAGTAAAAATGGCGGTGAGGGGGCCGTGCGGGAGATCATTGATCTGATACTGTTTTCCAGGGGGTCCCTGTAGAATATTTTCTATATCCTCTTCTTGACAGACTTATTTGCAGGTGTTATAATCATAAATCGGAAGCTATATTAAGATGTAGAAGGCTGTATTAAAACCTGTATAGTTCCTGAAAAATTAATATCTCTAAGTCTTGACAGCTTTTTAAACAGATGTTATAATCTTAGAGCAAGTGATAATTTTGGAGGGGTGTCCGAGTCCGGTTGAAGGAGGCAGACTTGAAATCTGTTGTACCCGCAAGGGTACCGAGAGTTCGAATCTCTCCCCCTCCGCCATAATAAGCTAACGTGGCTCAATTGGTAGAGCAGCTGACTTGTAATCAGCAGGTTACCGGTTCAAGTCCGGTCGTTAGCTCCATCGCCGGGGTGGCGGAATAGGCAGACGCATCGGACTTAAAATCCGGTGGGTATTCAATACCCGTGCCGGTTCGAGCCCGGCTCCCGGCACCATTTTCGAGGGCCTATAGCTCAGTTGGTCAGAGCAACCGGCTCATAACCGGTCGGTCCCAGGTTCGAGTCCTGGTGGGCCCACCATTATAATACACTTCATATCATACTTCTCATATCATAATATTTCAGGAGAGGGTATTCCAGCGTTAAGGAAGCCCTTTTTTTACGCCTGGAAATAATAATTTTCAGGAAAAAAGGAGTAAATTATTCCATGCAGAATAATTATACAGGGATATTTATGGTAAAATAGTTTATATATAAACTATTTTTATTTAAAACTTTCATATTTTAATTATTTAAATTTTTCAGAAAGGAGTTAAAGATGAAAAAGGTTAATGGGAGGGAGGTATACAGAGCCCTCAGAAAAACCTACCGGTGCCTGAAAAAGGAATTTAAAGGCATTGCCGAGGCAAATGATTTGACCTGGGCCCAGTTCCATGCCCTCTACCATATTGATGAAAAGGGTGTCCCTTTTCATTTCCTATCAGAGCATCTCCATTGCCATGCCAGTAATCTGACCGGCCTGATCGATAGGATGATGGAGAAGGGGTTTGTCATCAGGGAACAATCCCGGGAGGACCGGCGGGTCTGGTTGATTAAGTTGACAGATAAGGGACAGGATTTTAAGAATAAGCTCCTGCCTGCCTATCAGGAAAGTATAGAGAAGCGTTTTTCAGTACTTAGCCAGGAGGAATTGGTTACCCTTTATGATTTATTGGAGAAGTTAAGGGCAGGCCTCGATTGATATTAAGAATTTAGGAAGGATATTAAAGTTAATCTTATGACTTGCAATGATGATAAAACCGGGGAGGATAGCTATGAGAATGCTGACAGGAAAAAGAGGGAGTAAAAAAACTGAATATAGCAAATCTTTTTACAGAAAAGATGAATTGCCTGAGTCCCTGCTGGAGAGGATTAATTCCATTTTAGTAAAAGACGGGGTCGGGGAGGGGCAAGAGGGCAGAGACAATGAAGTTGGCCAGGAAGGGATTGAGCTGGTCTTTATTACTGACTTAAGCCTGGATGGCAGATATAGCAGGGAATTGATTGTGGTAACAGGGAAACGGATACTGAACCTGTCTTCACCGGAAGAACCTTTTTTTACCGGACTAGCGGTGGAGCTGGAAGATGTAAGGGACATGGTTTTACGGCAATTGACCGGAAATAATATACTGAAGATAAGCGGCAGGGAAGGCAGCCTGGAGATCCTGCGTTGTACCCCCGCCCTGCGGATGGACCTGAATGATTTTATGAGGGAGCTGGATGAATTACTACAGGAAAGGTTTAACAGGGAAAGTATGATGGAGACATTAAGGCATGCCGGCAGGGGGCAGCAAAATATTAAATATTGCCCCAAATGCGGCAAGGCCGTTCCCCACTGGCGGAATTATTGCCCTGAATGCCTGGATAAGAGAAAGCTGCTCCTGCGTTTATTGTCCTATGTCAGGCCTTATCTCCTGGTCTTTATTCTGGCTTTTATCCTCCTGGGAGCTGTTACCTTCTTGAGCCTGTTACCTCCGCTGCTTAACAGGAACCTGGTGGATGATGTGATTGTACCGGCCATCGGGGCAGAGAGCCAGGCCTATGCAGGGGCATCAGGCACTCTTTCCCGTATATTAATATCCCTGGCCCCTCCGGGTTCAGTCAAATTATTGCTGATTATAGTCCTTACCATGCTGTTGGTCAACCTTTTGACCAGTATCCTGTCTACCGCCAGGATGTATCTGGTAAGCTGGCTGGGGCAGAAGATTATCGTTGACCTGAGGGAAGAGGTTTACAGCCACCTGCAGGGCCTTTCCCTTAGCTTTTATAATAAAGAATCGACAGGACAGATAATGTCCCGGGTCACTTCTGATGTGGACCGGCTGCAGCATTTTTTAAGTGAGGATATCCAGCGCCTGGCCCAGGATATTTTTACGCTGTTCTTTATCGTGGCTATCCTTTTCAATCTGAGCTGGAAACTGGCTGTTCTGGTCATCCTGCCGGCTCCTTTTCTGGTCATCCTGACCCTCTATTTCCGTAATAGATTGCGGCGTATTTACCGTACCCTCTGGAAGAAATATGCCAGCATTAATACTATCCTGGCGGATACCATTCCCGGTATCAGGGTGGTAAAGGCCTTTGCCCAGGAAGATAGGGAGATTGCCAGATTTAAGCAGCGGAGCAGGAGTGTTTTTGCCGAGGAGCTCAATTCCCTGAAGGTGCGGACGGTTTATAACCCCTCCATGGAATTCTTAACCTTTCTGGGCACAATTTTTATCTGGTGGTTTGGCGGCAGGCAGGTAATCATGGGTGAATTATCCATCGGAACCCTGATGGCCTTTACAGGCTATATGTGGCGGTTTTATATGCCGGTCCAGGAACTCTGCCATATGAATCACAGGTTTCAGAGGACAGCCACCTCGGCGGACAGGGTTTTTGAGGTACTGGATAACCAGCCGGATATAGCGGATCGGCCGGATGCCTATGAACTGGGTGAGATTGAGGGAGAGGTGGAGTTCAGGAATGTCAGTTTCCGTTATGAGCAGGGGGAAACGGTATTGAAAGATATCTCCTTTAAGGTGAGGCCCGGGGAGATTATCGGCCTGGTAGGCCACAGCGGTGCCGGGAAGACCACCCTGGTCAACCTGATCTGCCGTTTTTATGACCCGGACGAAGGTACCATATACATTGACGGCCATGATATCAAAGATGTAAGCCTGAGGAGTTTAAGGAGCCAGATAGGCGTAGTCCTGCAGGAGCCTTTTCTTTTCAGTGGTACCATTGCCGAGAATATTGCCTATGGCCGGCCGGATGCCACTATTGATGAGATTATTGCTGCTGCTAAAGCAGCCAATGCCCATGATTTTATAATGGAGTTTCCCGATGCCTATGAGACCCATGTGGGGGAGAGGGGAGTCCGGCTCTCCGGCGGCGAGAAACAACGGATTTCCATTGCCAGGGCCCTCCTGAAGGACCCCAGGATATTGATCCTGGATGAAGCGACTTCCTCTGTGGATACGGAGACAGAGCTGGAGATCCAGCAGGCCCTGGAAAGGCTGGTTAAGAACAGGACTACTTTTGCCATTGCCCACCGGCTTTCAACCCTGAGGAATGCGGACAGGCTCTTTGTGCTGGAGGATGGAGAGATAGTGGAGACGGGCAGCCACGAGGAATTACTGGCCAGAGACGGGGTCTATGCCCGGCTGTCCAGGATGCAGAGGGAGATTCAGGCTATATAGAATCTGGCTATATGGAGTGAGTTTAAGTTATATGGAAGGGGTGCTTACATGGAGAAAAGGGAATCCCTGTTGAAAGAGGAAATGGTTTTATTGAAGGGGAGAGAAGTAAAGATAGGGAAGGATGAGGATGGTAAATTACAGCTGGAGATAAAGGGCGGGGAAAGATATGATGATATCCAGGTAAGGAGGACCTTTCCCTATTCCTATAAGGATAAATATATTTTATTGAAAGATAAAGACGGTAAGGAAATCGGTATTCTGGAGGATATGGCCGGGCTGGAGGAGGAATCCCGCCGGCTTTTAGAGGAAGAACTGGAGAAGGTCTATTTCATACCGCAGATTCAGAAGGTGCATAGTATCGATTACAGGATGAGGACTCCGGTCTGGACTGTCGAAACCGACAGGGGCCGGATTACCTTTGAGTTGATCAGGAGGAGTGATGC
>JANWJZ010000010.1 GCA_025451675.1 Halanaerobiales bacterium
GGTCCTGCTGCCCAGATTATCGAAGATGAATCCGCCGATCAGGCTGCTGATGACACTACTGATGCTGATCGTTGAAGCATAGAGGTTCTGGCCTGTGGCCCGGAATTCCTCTTTAACGATACTGGCAATATAGTTTACAGCAGTGACATAGAATAAACCATAGGTTAAACTGTGCAGGAGCTGGGACAGGAGCAATATGCCTGGAACCTGAAAGGTGGCCACCAGGAACCAGCGTAAAGTAAAGGCCAGTGAAGAAACCAGGAATATGGTTTTCAGTTTAAACCTTTTAAAGATAAGATCTGATTTCTGGAAGATCAACAATTCACTTGCTGCCCCGATAAATGAGGCTACCCCATAGAGGGTCTCGCCTCCGCCGATACTCTTAAAGAGGATGGGGAAATAAGTAAAGTGTCCCATTAAAGTCAGCTGAGTGAAAAAGGTAAAGATTAAAAAATGAAGTAATTCTTTATTGCGGACCAGTACTTTAAAATCTGCAAACCTGGAAACCCGGACCCCCTGTTTTGCTTCTGGCAGTTTCATTGTATTTAGAAATGATAAAAACAGAAAAAAGGAAGTAAAATAAAATAAGGTCCTGGTACTGGTTTTTTCAATGATAAAGCCAAAGGGAGTGACAAAGAGTAAATAGCTTAAAGACCCCATGGCCCGGTATTTACCATAATTGCTGGCCTGTTTTCCCAGGTTGCCGAGAAGGAGAGAGTCATTAAGTGAAGCAATAGGGCCCTCACATAAGGCATGGATGATATAAATGAAGAAAAGTGGCCAGAATAAATCTGTAGTCAGGTAAGCCAGATGAGTCAGCAGAACACAGAAAACGGCTATCTGTAAGACTCTTTTAGTAGCCGAAAAATAGTCTGCTATCATTCCCCAGATGGGAATTACTATAATTGCCAGGGACTTGGCTATTGAGCTCATTATTCCCAACTGGGTAGCAGAGATACCGATATCATTAAAATAAATAAAAAGATAAGAGCCTGCAGCAACATAAATATAATAAATGAAATAAAAACTTTTAAATGCTATGATAATTGCCCCTCCTTCTTGATATAATAATGATTATTGTAACTTTAACCATTATAGCTGAAAGGACTTTTATAATCAAGCACTTAAGTTGTAAGGGCTGTTGTGAAGTTAATTACTTTAAAAGCAAATAACGGTAAACCTGAATAGTCAGAAAATAGATAATATTATTAAGAAAACATATAATTTTTTAGATAATTACTATAATTTTTAAGGTTGTACTGCTAGTCATAATTGACTAAAATATAATTAGACTTACGTTTTAAAAACAAAAAAGGAGGGTTTATATTTGAAGAAGTTTAAGGGCTTATTGTTGTTGCTTGTGTTGGTTATGGCGTTTGGTGCTCTCGCTGTAGCCCAGGAGTACAAGGAGTTCACTTTATTCAGTAGTGACCCATTACCCGATTATCCTGGCTCTACAATTCTGGGAGACATCATTGATGAGGCAACCGGTATTAAGCTGAAGAGAGAATTCCTGGTAGGAGACCTGGAAACAAGATTAGGTCTTATGATCGCCAGTGGCGATTATCCTGACATGATGTATGCAGCCCACTATACTCAGAGATTAATTGATGCGGGTGCTTACATTCCACTGGAAGACCTGATCGAAGAACATGCTCCAAATATCAAGAAATACTATGCTAAGTATTTCGACATGATCACCGCTCCAGATGGACATATTTACTTCCTGCCACAACAGGCTATTCCATTTGGTCCTGGTGAAAGAAGATACCCAGAACTCGGTTTTTATATCAACAAGAGAGTTCTGAAAGATGCCGGCTGGCCCAAAATCAAGACATTCGATGAAATGTTTGAGCTTATTGAAAACTATATGAAGAAAAACCCAACCTACAAGGGACAGCCCACTATTGGATGGTTGACAACCTTTGACAGCACCTATAGCTACAGTACAACAAACGTACCTGCTCACTTAGCTGGTTATCCAAATGAGGGTGGCTTTGTTGCTCCAAAAGAAGGTGGCAAGTTTAAGGTTAGACCATATCATACTGGCCAAATTGAAAAATACTATTACCAGAAGCTTAATGAAATGTACCACAAGGGCGTAGTTGACCCAGAAATGTTTGTTATCAACTATGACCAGTATATTGAAAGATTGTCATCAGGTCGTGTTCTGGCAACCTTTGCTCAGCACTGGGTACTGCAGCAAGCTCAGGACATCTTAAACCGTGACGATCCAGATAGCATCCTTGTTCCATTCCCAATCGTATTTGACGAAACTGTAGAAGAATATATGCGTGATACTCCATACATCCAGCAAACACAAGGTATGGGTATTACAATCGCCTGTAAAGACCCTGTTAGCGTAATCAAGTACTGGGACTATCTGGTAGCTAACCAGATGTTAATCCAGTGGGGTATTGAAGGCGAACACTATGAAGTTGACGAAGATGGTATGTACTACCGTACAGAAGAGCAGTTAGCACTGTTTAGAGATCCAAACTGGGTAAGAGACGTATATGGAAGGCAGTACTATCTGAACCTGTACCCAAGCTTAACCGGTGTTGCTGAAGACGGTAACAGCTATGTACCAGATAATCAGCCAAGCATGATCTATCAGGCTGCTACAGCTGCTGAAAAAGAAGTAATGGATGCATACGGAGTTAAGTCCTTTACCGAGTTCTACAACCCACCGAAGCCATGGGAAGAAGTACCATACTATCCAATCTGGACAATCACAATCCCGACAGGTTCACCTGCTCATATTGAAGGTACAAGACACAGCGATATGCTGAGAGAATATGTACCGAGACTCGTTATGAGCGATCCATCTGAGTTTGAAATGATTTGGAACGAATATGTAAACCGTACTCGTCCATTATTGCAGCTGCGTATGGAATACATCCAGGAGCAGCTCGAATGGAGAGTAGAAAACTGGGGTCCCAAAAACCTGTAAAATAAAATAATCCCAGTATCTAATGAAGCATTTTAAAAGGGTGCTTTTCGGAGCACCCTTTTAAAAAATTGATAAGGAGGGGGTAAGGCCTGTGAAAAAAGAATTATCAGTAGATACAGCAACAATTAAGAAAAAAGACACTTTTTTCGCTAAACTATGGGAACAGAGGGCATGGGTTATGATGTCCTTCCCATTCATAGTCTATGTAATTATTTTCAGATATCTACCAATCGGTGGATGGGTATTAGCCTTTCAAAATTACTGGCCAGCAAAAAGTCTTTTTGATCAGACCTGGGTTGGTCTTGAAAACTTTAGAATGCTTTTTGATGATCCGGTGTTTTTCCAGGTACTGCGCAATACAATTGCAATAAGTGCGATTAAACTTACACTTGGTATGTTCTTTGCTATCTTATTGGCTTTGATTTTAAATGAGGTGAGAAACCTTAGGTTCAAAAAAATTACCCAGACCATATCATATCTTCCTTATTTTATTTCCTGGGTAGTTGCAGCTAACTTAGTACGTGATTTACTTGCTACTGATGGAATTATAAATGAGATATTAATGGCTCTTAATATTGTTGATAAACCGATTATGTTCCTAGGAGTACCTAAATTATTCTGGTGGGTAATTGGTTTTTCGCATGTCTGGAAACAAATTGGTTGGGATGCTATTGTTTACCTTGCTGCCATGACTTCTATAAATCCAAACCTTTATGAAGCAGCAATGATAGATGGTGCCAGCAGATTGCAGAGAATCAGGCATATTACACTTCCAGCATTAAGACCAACAATAGTTATCCTCTTGATTCTTAATATAGGACAATTGATGAATGCTGGTTTTGAACAGGTTTATCTATTGCAGAATGGTAGAGTTATTGAATATGCGAGGATTTTTGAAATCTTTGAACTGGATTTCGGCTTGAAGATGATGAGATATTCCTTTGCTACAGCAGCAGGTATTTTTAGAAGTGTTGTAAGTATTATACTGGTATTTTCCGCTAACTATATAGCAAAACGTCTTGATCAGGAAAGGTTATTCTAAGGGGGGAAAGGAAATGTCAAGGAGATTTACAAGAAGAAGTACGGAAGATATCTTGCTTGATGCATTTGTCTATATTTTTCTCATCTGTTTAATCGTAGTTACTCTCTACCCCTTTTTAAATACAGTTGCCGTTTCATTTAATGATGGGTTAGATAGTTTAAAGGGTGGAATATATCTCTGGCCGCGGAAATTTACTACCTTTAACTATAGGATGTTGCTGGCTAGGCCGCAGATCTATCAGGCTGTTAAAGTTACACTTGCCCGTACAGTTTTAAGTACTGCTTTGGGTGTTTTCTCTACAGCTATATTGGCTTATACTATCAGTAGAAGAGAGTTTGTTTTAAGGAAATTTATTTCTACCCTTTATGTTATAACACTGTATGTAAATGGTGGTTTAATTCCGACCTATTTCGTATATCGCTATCTGGGTTTAACCAATAGTTTCTGGGTTTATATTTGGCCAGCTATATTGCATGCTTTTAACTTAATTATTGTCCGGACTTATATCGAAGGACTTCCTGAAAGTTTGATTGAGTCAGCCAGAATTGATGGTGCTGGAGAATTTACTATTTTCCTAAGGATTATTATGCCACTGATTAAACCTGTACTTGCAGTAGTGGCTCTCTTTACTGCCGTTGCTGCCTGGAACTCCTGGTTTGACGTTTTCGTTTACAACCCGATGAAACCAGAGTTAAGTACTTTAGCCTACGAGCTGCAGAAGGTTCTGGCCAGTGCACAGCAGATGTCTACTTCTATGGAATTGGCCATGTCCAGGGCAGCTGCCGGTGCTAATGAGGTTACACCGAGGGCAATAAGGGCTACCATGACAGTTATTGTTACAGTTCCTATAGCCTGTATATATCCATTCCTACAGAAGTATTTCGTTCATGGTTTAACTCTTGGTGGTGTAAAAGAGTAACCTTATAAAGAGGGAAATTAACTTTATTGAAAAAATATTGGACATTTGTTATAATGGAGTATGGGGTATTTTTCTACGTTTTTGTAGAGATTACATTCTTCATTATGGCAAATGTCTTTTTTTATCCTGATGGTTTTGCAGTCTGATATTAGAGACTTTATATTAAAATTACCGGGAGTATGTAATGATAAGAAATAATTTTTTAAATGATATTAAGGTTA
This sequence comes from Halanaerobiales bacterium, assembly GCA_025451675.1. Lineage (GTDB taxonomy): Bacteria > Bacillota > Halanaerobiia > Halanaerobiales > DTU029 > DTU029. Next base: position 5,136 of record JANWJZ010000010.1, read on the forward strand.
AACATAAATTGATTCTTGTCTATTTAATCTGTGTTGTAGCACCAATAATACTAATAAACATGATTTTTTATAATAACACAATGGAAAATGTTAGATTAATATATGAGAACCATTACCGCTTGTCAACCGAGCGGATGGCCAAGCTCCTGGAAAAGGATCTTAATTTTGTGATAGCACAGGCAAATAAAATTTATATGGACCAACAATTATATGAACTGTTGGATAAAGAATATGAAAATCCACTTGCCTTCGTAGATGTCTATAACAATTATTTTATACCATATATTTATTTAAATGGAGAGGTTTATTCGCAGATAAGCAAGATGACCATTTATACCGATAATCCAACTATTTTAAATTCGGCAGCGGTCCAGAGAATAGATAATGCGGTCAGGTCTTCAGCCTGGTATAAAGGAGTCTTGAGTTCTCTGGATAAGAGATATATATGGTATGATGAAACAGAGATAAAAGGGGATAAAAGTGTTATTACGCCAGTGTCGATTATCCAGATTTTAAATCAATACCAGGGTATTGATAAGTATTTAAAGATATTGAAAATTGACCTCTATAGTGGAAATATATTGGAGATACTCCGATCAGAAGGTTTACGTGGCCAGGTATTAATTTTAAAAGCTGATAAATTGATATTTGCCAGTAAAAATATAGAGGATTATTATAAATTAAATGAATATATTAGCAAAAATCAAAACCAGCTTGTTGAAAGCTGGGTGGATAGACATTTTGACTGGCAAATAATAAATATTATGGATCTACAGGAGCTGGAACAGGCGCTCCGGGAACCCAGGTTAAGGATAATCTTTCTTACCTTAATGAGTCTTTTCCTATCTTCTTTCTTTATCTTCCTGATTTACCGTTCCTTTTATCACCGCCTTAACGCCCTTTCAGAACATGTCAGTACTCTGGACGAGGGGAATTTTACTAAACCCTTTCCAGGAATCCAGGGCAAGGATGAAATTGGCAGCCTGATCAGGGCTTATAATAGAATGGTTAGAAAGATTAAATTACTGATTACAGATGTATATGAAGCAAAATTGGAACAGGCCCAGATTAAACTGGAAAAGAAACAGGCGGAGTTGAGTGCTCTTCAGAATCAGATAAATCCCCATTATCTTTTTAACACATTGGAATCAATCCGGATGAAATCTCTGGAAAAGGGAGAGACAGAGACAGCTGAGATAATTAAGTATCTGGCTCGTTCTTTCCGCCGGATTTTAAGTTTCCAGCAGGATTTTATAAGTGTGGCAGATGAGGTAACCAGTATCAAGGAGTTTCTGGAAATACAGAAGTATCGTTTTGGCTCTGAATTTGAATATGAACTGGATGTTGAAGAGGCTGCCTTGATGGTACAGGTACCAAAATTGATTATACAGCCGATTGTAGAAAATGCCTGTATCCACGGCCTGGAAAAAAGTGAAAAACAAGGCAAGATTTACGTTCGGATAAAAAAAGATAAGCAGAAGCTATGTTGTATCATTCAGGATAACGGTGTTGGCATTAAAGAAGAGAAATTAAAGTTGATTTTGGATAACCTTAATTCTGAAGAGAGTAAAAGTGGCAAGATGATTGGTATCCGGAATATTTATCAGCGTTTGAGATTATATTATGGGACAAATTTTGATTTTTCTATTGATAGTATTGAGGGAAAGGGTACAACTGTAAAACTGCTTATTCCTACGGAGGTATAATTATATATGTATAAAGTTATGATTGTTGACAATGAACCAAATATTAGAAGTGGACTCTGCTATATAATAGATTGGGAGAGATATGATTTTCGCATATCAGATTTAGCAAAAAACGGCAAAGAAGCTATTGAAAAACTGGAGAAAAATCCGCCTGATTTGATTATTACTGATATAAAGATGCCTGGAATGGATGGATTAGAGCTGATTAGATATGTCAGGGAAGAACTTCAGGATGAAAACATGAAGTTTATCATTTTAAGCGGTTATGATGAGTTTGATTATGCCAGAGAAGCCATGAAATATAATGTACGTGCTTATCTATTAAAACCCATAGATGAAAAAGAGTTGATAGATTCTCTGGAAATGATAAAAAAGGAACTGGTAAAGGAAAATCTCTATGAGTATTTTTATATTGAAAAGGTGGAAAGTTTCTGTGAAAAGTTTACAGAAATAAAGGAATTTGATGAATTGGTTAATGTTATAGAAAAAAACAGCCAGGATAGGGAAGAGATTCTCGAGAAGATTATCAATAATTTTATAGAGATTAGACTCCATCCCAGGATTATTAAGATTCACTTGGATAATTTTATCATGAAATTATCCACTATTATCAATAATATGGGAGGAAGTATTGATAATATTATTAAAGAATATAGCTTTTTCAAGACCACCATCGCCAATATAAATATAGAGCAGTTGAGAGAGGAACTGCTGGAATTTGTTAATGATAGCAGTAACTATATTGAAGAATTGAAGAAGAACTGTGGCATTATAAATATGGTCAAGCATTATATACAGGATAATTATGCGGAGAATATCCGCCTGAAGGATCTGGCCGAGAAGTTTTATATAAATACTGCCTATCTGGGCCAGTTGTTTAAAAAAGAAACAGGCTCCAGCTTTTCCCGCTATTTGAATGAAATAAGGATAGAGAAGGCCAAGGAGTTATTGAGAAGGACAGATTTGCATATTTATCAGATTGCCGAAAAGGTTGGTTATGGAAATTCCGATTACTTCATAATCAAATTTAAAGAATTTGAGGGTTGTACACCCCTGGAATATAAGACGAAAATACAGCAATCCTGAAAGAAAAAATACCCCTCCAGCTGATCCCCTGCACAAAAACAGGGGTTTTTTCATATTATATAAGGGTTAAAAAAGAGGATTAATTGGAGGGGGTTATTGAAAGTGGGTAGATATAAGGTGGAGCATTTGCAGACAGATCTCTTGATTATTGGCGGCGGAACTGCTGGTTGCTTTGCAGCTGTAAAGGCTAAAGAGGCGGCACCAGAACTGGATGTATTGATCCTGGAAAAGGCACATATTGAACGAAGCGGCTGCCTGGCGGCAGGGATGAATGCTATTAATGCTTACATAAATCCGGGGGAAACACCGGAATCTTTTGTGAGATATGTGCGGGCTGATTCCATGGGGCTCATCAGGGAGGATCTGGTCCTCTCGATAGCCAGGAGGCTTAATGAGGTGGTCCGGGAGGTAGAAGGCTGGGGACTGCCCATAATGAAGGATAAAGAGGGTAATTACCTGGCCAGGGGAAGGTGGAATATAAAAATCAATGGTGAAAGGTTAAAACCCATCATAGCCAATAAAGCCCTTGAAGCAGGGGCCAGAGTGTTAAACCGGGCAGTGGTAACTGATCTCCTGGTGGAAGAGAATCAGGTAAAGGGAGCAGTAGCCTTTAGTGTTAGAAAACAGGTATTTTATGTAGTCCAGGCAAGAGCGGTAATTGTTGCTACCGGGGGTGCTGCTGGTATATATAGGCCCAATAACCAGGGTTCGGCCCATCATAAGATGTGGTATCCACCCTTTAATACTGGAGCAGGTTATGCCATGGGGATCAGGGCCGGTGCTGAGATGACCTCCTTTGAGATGCGCTTTATTGCTCTCAGAACCAAGGATGTCATTGCACCGACAGGAACCCTGGCTCTTGGGTTCGGGGCAAAACAGGTGAATTCCAGAGGGGAACGTTTTATGGCTGAAAGATATGCCCACCTGGGTGCAGAGGGTGCACCTACGCCCTGGCGGGTCTATGGGCCGACTCAGGAGATTAAGGAGGGGCGGGGTCCGGTATTCCTGGATACAACCCATCTCAGTGAAGAGGAGGTCAGGGAATTAAAGAAAAGCTATTTGAACATGTATCCTGAACTTGTTTTAGCCTGGGCTGCCAATGATTTCAACCCGGCGGAAGAGCCCATTGAGATTCAAGGTACTGAGCCCTATATTGTCGGTGGCCATACCCAGTCAGGTTACTGGATAGATGTTAACAGGCAGACAACAATAGATGGTCTTTTTGCTGCCGGGGATGTGGCCGGTGGTGCGCCATATAAGTTTGTCAGCGGATGCTGGGCGGAAGGCGCCATAGCTGCTGAGAGTGCTGCTGAGTACATAAGGAAGAAGAGAGGAAAAGAAGAGTTCCAGGAAATCGATAGCCGGCAGATTGAGGTAAAGGCAGAAGAGGTATTTGCGCCTTTAAATAGAAGCGATGGAGTCCGTCCCCATGAAATGGAGGAAAGCCTGCAGAAGATTATGGATGAGTATGCAGGTGGTATTAGCCGTTATTATGAGATGAATGAGCGGGAATTATCGATAGCTCAGCGGAAATTAGAGAAATTGAAGAACCAGGTGAAATATTTAACAGCCGGTGACCTGCATGAACTTATGAATTGTCATGAGGTCATTGATAGAATTGATGTAGCCAGGGTATTAGTAAAACATCTCCAGTATCGTAAGGAGACCAGATGGCCCGCCTATCAGAGTAATCTGGACTATCCGGCTTTGAATGACCGGGAATGGTTGAAGTTCGTAAATAGCAGATATGAAAATGGGGAGATAAAGATCTATGAACGTCCCTATGAACAGCTGATACCAGGAGACCGCTATCTTCCATAATACACTGAATTTGTTATAAAGTAAATTTGCTTAAGACTGTACGGGTTTTTTATATTAATTTAATGGAGGTTATCTGGATGAGTGTAATCTTTGACTATAATCAATGTAATTCCTGCAGGGGAAAGGATGAACCTTTCTGTGTCAAATATTGTCCCGGAGATTTATTGTCCGTAGATAGTGAGACAGGAAGGCCCTATATCAGGAATGAAGCGGATTGCTGGGACTGTATGGTTTGTGTGAAATCCTGTCCCTTCGGTGCCATAGAAACCAGGCTCCCCTACCCACTGGCCAGTTATGAGGCCAGTTTGAAACCCAGGGTTCTGGCAGACAGGATTATCTGGCACCTGAAGGATGCCAGTGGCAGGGAAGAGGTCTTTGAGATTAAAAATTTAGAGTAAAAAATTTGAAATACTGTTCATGAATAAAAATACTGTTTAAACACTGCCGGCAGGGAGAATCTGTCAGCAGTGTTTTTATTATACATAACCTATTAATAATATTAAGGCTCTAATAAGAAAATATAAAATTATTAATATAAATACTGAAATTTTTATGCTTGTGCATTTCAAGTTTATTAGATAAAATATTAGTTGCTATATAACATACTAGTATATATAGTAATAAACAAATTATTTAATGTAACAAAAAAGGAGGGTTTATATTGAACAGGTTTAAGGGTTTATTGTTGTTGCTTGTATTGGTTATGGCATTAGGCTCAGTTGTTGTAGCCCAGGAGTACAAGGTATTTACACAATTCTGTACAGCTAACTATCCTGATTATCCTGGCTCTACAATACTGGGCGACATCATCGAGAAAGAAACCGGTGTTAAAATCAAGAGAGAATTTCTTGTAGGTGATTTAGAAACAAGACTGGGTCTTATGATCGCCAGTGGTGAGTATGCTGACATCATGGATGCAGGTCATTATACCCAGAGATTAATCGATGCTGGTGCTTATATTCCACTGGAGGATTTAATTGAAGAACATGCACCAAATATTAAGAAATATTTTGGAAAATATTTCGACATGATTAAAGCTCCAGATGGACATATTTACTTCTTACCACAACAGGTTTATCCAAATGATCCGGGTAATAGCCGCTATCCAGAACTTGGTTTCTATATTAACAAGAGAGTTCTGAAAGATGCCGGTTGGCCCAAAGTCAAGACTTTCGATGAATTATTCGATCTCATTGAAAACTACATGAGGAAAAACCCAACCTACAAGGGACAGCCCACTATCGGTTGGTTGACAACCTTCGATAGTAACTTTACTTATTGTACAACCAACATACCTGCCCACTTAATGGGTTATCCAAATGAGGGTGGTTTTGTTGCTCCAAAAGAAGGCGGCGAATTTAAAGTAAGGCCATATCATACTGGTGTAGTAGAAAAATACTATTACCAGAAGCTCAATGAAATGTATCACAAGGGTGTTGTTGACCCGGAAATGTTCATCCTGAACTATGACCAGTATATTGAAAGATTAGCCAGCGGTCGTGTTCTGGCAACCTTTGCCCAGCACTGGGTAATACAGCAGGCTCAGGACCTGTTAAACAGAGACGATCCAGATAGCATCCTTGTACCTTTCCCAATCGTATTTGATGAGATGGTGGAAGAGTACATGCGTGATACACCATATATCCAGCAGACACAGGGCTTCGCCATTTCAATTGCCTGTGAAGATCCGGTTAGTGTAATCAAGTTCTGGGATTATCTGATAGCTAACCAGATGTTAATCCAGTGGGGTATTGAAGGCGAGCACTATGAAGTCGACGAAAATGGTATGTTCTATCGTACCGAAGAACAGTTAGCACTGTTTAGAGATCCTAACTGGGTAAGAGACGTATTTGGAAGACATTATTTCCTTGACTTATATCCAAGACTTCTGGGTGTTGCTGAAGATGGTAACAGCTATGTGCCAGATCATCAGCCCAGTATGATTTATAGTGCAGCTACACCTGCTGAAAAAGAAGTTATGGATGCCTATGGAGTTAAATCCTTTACTGAGTTCTACAACCCACCGAAGCCATGGGAAAAAGTACCATACTATCCATTGTGGACAATAACAATTCCGACTGGTTCACCTGCTCATGTTGAAGGTACAAGACACAGTGACCTTCTGAAAGAATATGTACCAAGACTTGTTATGAGCAGTCCAGAAGAGTTTGAAGATATCTGGAAAGATTACGTACAGCGTACACGTCCATTTATGCAGCTGCGTCTGGAGTATTACCAGGAGCAGCTCCAGTGGAGAGTTGAGAACTGGGGTCCAAAAAACTAAAATAAAGATTTTTAAAGGGTGCTTTAATAGAGCACCCTTTTTTATTTTGTAGACTTGCAGTGGATCTAAACTGGTGTTGGATGTGATTTCAGGAATTAGCAGATTCTTTTAGCATAAGTGCTTCCTTTAAGGGGGAAATTGAGGATATGGGGTAAAGCTATAGATAGAATAAAAGGGGGTGTGGAAATATATTTTGTAAAATTATTTCTGGTCTCCATTTTACCTGGTATCCTCTGGGTAATTTATTTTTACCGCCAGGATAGAAATAATCCGGAGCCGCTTAAATTGATAATCAGGGATTTTTCCTGGGGTTTTCTGCTGGTCTTTCCCGCCGGTATCCTGGAAAGCCCCTTTGCCAGGTGGTTGACGGCAGGGACCCCGCCTTTGCAATTGTTCCTGGCCTGTATCTTTGCGGTGGGTTTTATTGAAGAGGGATTGAAATCCTATGCCGTCTACCGTTTGCATTATGGGCATCCGGATTTTGATGAGGCAATTGATGGAATTATTTATGGGGTTACTCTGGGGCTGGGTTTTGCCACCTTTGAGAACCTTTTTTATACTATCCTTTACGGGTATCAGGTAGGCCTGACCAGGGCCTTTTTGACGACCCTGGCTCATGGTGCCTTTACGGGTATCTTCGGTTCCTATTTAAGCAGGGGGATGAAGGCAGGAAAGAAGGGTATAATCTGGACGGGTTTTTTCCTGGTGGCTTTTCTCCATGGACTTTATGATTTTCTGGTCATCAGCGGCTATTTGAATTTCTTTACTTCCATTATTATAATCCTTTTGCTCCAGTTTTACCTGGCCAGGCTACTTCAGGATTCCAGGCGAAAGCTGAATTATGAATAAAAGAAAAAGGCAAAAATGGGATAAAACTTGAATTTTAGGCCTCATTAAGCTATCATAATATATTGGTGTGATATATTGGTATGTTATAAATCGTGCAATGGGGAGGATTATATGAAAAAAGAATATGATGTCATAATTGTAGGAGCAGGTCCTACAGGAATTTTTACTGCCCTGGAATTATTGAAGGAAAAATCTGAACTGGCTATCTTGATCCTGGAGAAGGGGAATAACCTGGAGAAGCGGGTCTGTCCCATGAATACCAGAAAGACCCCCTGCGTGAAATGTCCCAGCTGTGCAATAGTTTCAGGATGGGGTGGGGCCGGAGCCTATAGTGATGGCAAGTTGACCCTCACCCCTGAAATTGGTGGTAACCTGCATGAATATATTGGCCGGGATAACCTGAGTGAACTTATCCAGTATGTAGATGAGATCTATATCAAATATGGAGCCCCGGACAGGGTGTTCGGTGTTGATGAGGCAAGGCTAGCCCAACTGAAGGAAAAGGCCATCAGGGCCGGGCTGGAGTTTATACCGGCCAGATTAAGGCACCTGGGTACAGGTTATAGCCAGACGGTCCTGCAGGCCATGGAGGATGATATCCTGGAACAGGGAGCTGACATAGCCTATGGTGAGAATGTAAAGACACTGTTGGTAGAGGAAGGCAGGATAGTTGGCGTGAAAACAGCCAGTGGTAAAGAAGTCCGGGCCAGGTATGTTGTAGCGGCACCGGGCCGGGAGAATGCCGAGTGGTTGAGCAATGAGGCTAAGAGATTGAAGATAGGGATGAAGGTAAACCCGGTGGATATCGGGGTAAGGGTGGAATGCCCGGCTGTTATTACAAAGGAGCTGACTGATAATATCTATGAATCCAAGCTGGTCTACCAGACCCCTACCTTTGATGACCGGGTGAGGACCTTCTGCATGTCCCCCTATGGCCAGGTGGTCAATGAGAATAACCAGGGATTAATTACAGTCAATGGCCATAGCCATGCGGAGATCAAGACGGAAAATACCAATTTTGCCTTACTGGTCAGCAAGAACTTTACCGAACCCTTCCATGAACCGATTACCTATGGTAAAAATATAGCACGGTTGGCCAATCTACTGGGCGGAGGTGTACTGGTCCAGCGGCTGGGAGATCTTCTGGCAGGCCGGCGTTCTACTCCCAAGAGGATTGCCCGGGGTATCGTGAGACCTACCTTGCCGGAGGCAACACCGGGAGACCTGAGCCTGGTGCTGCCCTACCGCCATTTGACCAGTATCATCGAAATGCTCCAGGCCCTGGACCAACTGGCCCCAGGTTTATATTCCCGGGATACCCTGCTTTACGGGGTAGAGGTGAAATTCTATTCTTCCCGCCTGGATGTGGATAAAAACCTGGAGACAGGAATCAGGAATCTCTTTGTCGGTGGTGATGGTGCCGGTATAACCAGAGGTTTAATGCAGGCCTCGGTTTCCGGTGTGGTAATTGCCAGGACAATACTGGAAAGGGAAGACTAGATGAAGGGAAGACTGGAGATGTATCCATGTAGCCATTACCGGCAGAAAAGCTTAAAGGAATCCCTGGAGGAAATCTACAACAGGCTTTATGATGCCTTTGGCCCGCAGGGATGGTGGCCGGCAGAAACTCCCTTTGAAGTTATAGTTGGAGCTATTTTAACCCAGTCTGTAAACTGGAGTAATGTGGAGAAGGCCATAAATAACCTGAAGGAATATAATCAAAAATTGACAGGCAGGGCAGAACTGAACCTGGAACTTCTGGAGGGGCTGGAGGAGGAGAAATTGGCTGAGTTGATCCGGCCCTCTGGTTATTACAATATGAAGGCCAGGAAATTAAAGGCCTTCTGTAATTTCCTGCGGCAGGAATATAAGGGTAGTTTAAGGAAGATGTTCAGGGAGAGGCTGGAGGTTCTCCGGGCAAAATTACTGGTTGTCTATGGGATTGGGCCGGAGACAGCAGATTCAATCCTGCTTTATGCCGGCGGATATCCGGTTTTCGTCATCGATGCCTATACCAGGAGGCTTTTCAGCCGCTGCGGTTTTGTAGAAGAAAAGGTGGATTATCAGGAATTACAGCAGCTGGTGATGGAGAATTTTCTGCCTCAATTGGAACGTTATAATGAATATCATGCCTTAATCGTGGCACTGGGGAAAAATTTCTGTAAAAAGACCAATCCTGACTGTCAAGATTGTCCCCTATCAATTTAAACTTGTGGATAACTTTTGGTAAAAAGGAAAAATTGTTAATAAAAAGATATTAAAAAGAATGTTGAAATAATTTCAAATAATGTCTATAAAATGGAAATACAGGTAGCCCTTAGACATAAATAAACCTTAAAGTAGAGTATTTTAATTGATTTTGTCTTTTAATTGAACTTTAAGGGAAATGGGTTTAAGCTGGAGGTAGAAAGTTATCCACAGAAATATCCACATATTAACAATTATTTTGCTTTAAGGTTATAATTATTTTTAAAATTGCTATAATTTCCGGCAATAAAAAAACCTTTCCCGGATGGGAAAGGTTTTTTTTTATGGTCTGCCCGCCGAGATTTGAACTCGGGACCTCTTGCTCCCGAAGCAAGCGCGCTGCCAAACTGCGCTACGGGCAGGTATTTCATCAACATTATCTATTATATTACTTCCTGGCCTATTTGTCAATAAAGAAAGAGAAAGA